>JAISXQ010000074.1 GCA_031270425.1 Prevotellaceae bacterium
CAATGGTCGAAATGCAGGTGCGTATGTACCACGTCGGTTACCTTTTCCCTGCTGTAACCAAGTTGGTTTAAGGCTTTATCGAAATCTACAATATCGCTGAAATCAAAATATTTCAGATAATCCATCTGCTTCGTTCCGGCTCCGGTATCAATCAAAATAAGTTTTCCGTCCGTATCAATCAGAAGACAGCGCATAGCCAGCTTGCAAAAATTTTCGTCGTTACAGGGATAGCGTTTCCGCCATGCCTTTTTAGGAACCACTCCGAACATGGCTCCGCCGTCGCAATGGAAAGTTCCGGCTTCTATTTTATGTAATTTCATAAGTGAAATATTCTTGATTATTTCTTTGTCTTTTATCTTGATTCTTGGTTCTTGGCTCTTTCTTTTTTATTACTTTTGTGCGTTGCAAATTTACAGAAAAACTACATCAATAAAAAACCTGTATGAATCGTATCCATTTTATAGCCGTCGGGGGAGCGGCAATGCACAATTTGGCCATCGCGTTGAGCAAAGAGGACGACACGGTTGTAACCGGTTCCGACGATGAAATTTTTGAACCTTCGCTCAGCCGGTTGAAGAAAAACGGGCTGCTGCCCGATAAAATGGGATGGTTTCCCGACGAGCGCATCGACAGCGGTTTGGAAGCGGTAATTGTCGGCATGCACGCCACGGAGGATAATCCGGAACTTATCCGCGCAAAAGAACTTGGACTGGAAATATATTCGTTTCCGGAGTATTTGTACGAACGTTGCAAAAACAAAACGCGCGTTGTAATCGGAGGCAGCCACGGAAAAACGACTACCACCGCCATGATTCTTTACGTGCTGAATAAGTTGAATTACCATCCCGATTATATGGTAGGCGCTCAGATAGAAGGTTTTGAAGATATGGTGAAATTGTCCGGCGATTCGGTTATTGCCGTGTTTGAAGGCGACGAGTACCTGACTTCGCCCATCGACCGCCGCCCGAAATTTCATTTGTACAAACCGCATATCGCCGTAGTTACAGGGATTGCCTGGGATCACATCAACGTTTTCCCTACTTTTGATATTTATGTGGAACAGTTCCGCAAATTTGCCGGTTTAATCGAGCCGGATGGACGTTTTATTTATTTCGACGGCGACGAAAACCTGAAAACCATAGCCGGAAACCTGCGTCCGGACGTGGTAGCTTTCCCTTACAATACGCCCAAACATATTATCCATAATGGAGTAACCTGTTTACAAACGGGTAAGGGAAAAGAAACCGCCCTGAGTATTTTCGGCGAGCACAACCTGCAAAATATGGAAGCCGCGCGTTTGGTTTGCCGCCAGATAGGGGTTAACGACAACCGGTTCTACGACGCGATAAAGGATTTTACGGGAGCGTCGAACCGCTTGCAGAAAATTGCGGAGACGGAAAGCTCCGTTGCCTTCAAAGATTTCGCACATTCGCCGTCGAAACTCCGCGCTACGGTAAAAGCCGTCCGCAGCCAGTATCCCGACCGCAACGTGATAGCCTGCATGGAACTGCATACTTTCAGCAGCCTGACGAAAGATTTCCTTCCGCAATACGCCGGCTGTATGAGCGAAGCCGATACGGCATTTGTATATTACAACCCCGAAGTAATCCGCCACAAACGATTGGAGGATATTGACCCTGTTCAGGTAAAGGAAGCCTTCGGGGGAAACAACCTGACGGTATTTACCGATACGGAATTGTTGCAGGAAAAATTGAAGTCGCTCGATTATAAAAATTCGGCGTTGCTGATGATGAGTTCCGGAAATTTTTCGGGAATTGATATTGAGGAATTTGCAGGGGAATTGATAAAGAGCGTTTAATTCTGAAAAAACACTAATAAGGAGTAAAAAGGACTTGTCCGATTCTTGATATACTGCCGATTCGATTAACTTTGCCTCTTTTTAACAAAAGAAACATGACGGAAAGTACAGATAAGCAACGATTGCTGGATCAGCGTTATATGCGTATGGCGCGTATATGGGCGGAAAACTCCTACTGCGTCCGCCGTAAAGTAGGCGCTTTGCTGGTAAAGGATAAGATGATTATTTCCGACGGATACAACGGAACGCCTTCGGGATTTGAAAACAATTGCGAGGACGAAAACAATCAGTCCAAGCCTTATGTTTTACATGCCGAAGCCAATGCGATAACCAAAATTGCCCGCTCGAACAACAGCAGCGACGGCGCTACGCTTTACGTAACGGCTTCGCCCTGTATGGAATGTTCAAAGTTGATTATCCAGGCGGGAATCAAGCGCGTAGTGTACGGCGAGAAATACCGCATTATGGACGGCGTGGAACTGTTGGAACGGGCGGGAATTGAAGTTGTTTTTTTAGAGACAAAAGAATAAAGAACAAAGACTTTGTGCACTTCGTGTCTTTGTGGAATATAAGAACATTATGAACAAAAAAAATCTTTTATTAGTACTTATCGTACTGTTTTCGATACTCGGAGGATTGTTGCTGGGTAATCTGCTGGCTCGCCGCACGTTGTTGAACGGAAATATATTTTCGTTAGCCAACGCATACGCGGGAAACAAAGTCGGCGATGTATTGTCGGTTATCGACACTCAATATGTGGATTCGGTAGATGTAAACGAAATGACCGAAGAACTGATGATTGATCTGGTTTCAAAACTCGACCCGCATTCAACTTATATTCCGGCACGCGACTTGGCGGACTTGAACAGCGAACTGGAAGGAAGTTTCAACGGCATTGGCATTCAGTTTAATATCCAGAACGATACGATTATGGTGGTTGCCGTTATCAGCGGCGGACCGTCGGAAAAAGTGGGAATGCTCGCCGGCGACCGCATTGTTGAAGTGAACGACACGGTTTTTGCAGGCAAGGAAATAAACAACGAGAAAGTAATGCGGAAACTCCGCGGACCGTCGGGGACGAAAGTGAAAATCGGCGTCCGCCGCAACGGAACTGCCGAAATGCTCCATTACGACATTACGCGCGGCGCCATTCCGGTTCATTCCGTTCCTGTCGCCTACATGATTAAAACCGGCGTCGGATTTATTCGCGTAGATAAATTCGCGCAAAATACCTATTCGGAATTTTTAAACGCCATAGCCGACCTGCGCAGCAAAGGCGCGGCGAAATATATTGTCGATTTGCGCGAAAACAGCGGCGGATTGATGGATCAGGCTATCAATATGGTCAACGAATTTATGCCCAAGGGCAGCCTTATCGTATATTCCGAAGGCAAGGCTTATCCACGCTACGAGGCGGTTGCCGACGGACGGGGAAGCTGCGTCAACACGCCGCTCGTAGTTCTTATCGACGATTTTTCGGCTTCGGCGAGCGAAATTTTTGCGGGAGCCGTGCAGGACAACGACCAGGGTTTAGTTATCGGACGCCGTTCTTTCGGCAAGGGCTTGGTACAGCAGCAGTTTCCGCTTCGCGACGGTTCGGCGATACGGTTGACGGTAGCGCGTTACTACACGCCGTCAGGGCGCAGTATACAAAAGCC
>JAISXQ010000080.1 GCA_031270425.1 Prevotellaceae bacterium
TGTCGATACCGCAATACATGGGAACATACAGGGAACAAGCCGCGTCGTCCACGCCGAACCAAAGCACGCCTCCGATGTAATCAGGAAGCCAGTTGCGCATCTGGGCGACAAAGGAAAAACCGGTTTGCTGCGTGGCAATCGGACGCTCGTGCACATACTCCGCACTATCGACCGTAAAAGTAAGCGGACTGTGCCGCAACTTACTCTTGAAAGGACCCGCCCCGATGCCGGTCGTAATATCAAGAGGCGTTCCCTCGTACTGGTCGCGCATCAAATCTTTCAGGTTTTGAGCCGAAAGTTTATCCACCGGTTTTATCCACAAGGGCATGCGTTCTTTGGTTTCTCCTTTTATATATGTAATGTATCTTTCCATTTCGGGATTTATCTGGCGGAAAAAAGACCATACCCGCGCTTCACAAACTCTCAATGCCGTATAATCAAGGGGATTATATACGTCGGAAAAACTAAAATCCTTGTTCCGTCCGGTAAAATACCCCTTTTCGCGGGCAAAAACCACTACATCTTCCGAATACATGCAATTTTCCTTGTCCTCGAAAGGGATGGTCGTTATGCGGGCTTGGTTGGCATGAGCCGAAACGCAGTCCTCGGGCATGCGGAGCGCAACCCAAACCGCGCCTTTGTTTCCGCTTCCCTTCCCGATCATTTCCAATATCCAGACTTCGTAAGGGTCGGCTATCGAAAAAGTTTCGCCGCTACTGCAATATCCGTATTCGGCTACCAAATCGGTCATTACCCGTATGGCTTCGCGGGCTGTGCGGGCGCGTTGGAGCGTTACATAAATCAGGCTTCCGTAGTCCATGATTCCGGTAGTGTCCACCAGCTCGGGACGACCGCCAAAGGTAGTTTCGCCTATGGAAAGCTGATGTTCGTTCATATTTCCGATTACGGAACAGGTTTTTTCAACTTGCTTTATCTTTCCCAGATACTTGCCGCTGTCCCATTCGTAAATATCCAGCATCGAGCCTTCGGGATAAACGGCTGCCGGATAATGATACAATGCGCCGAACAAGTAATAAGAATCCGCCGAATAGGTGATAAATGTAGAGCCGTCGGCGCTTACCTTCCTGCCTACTAAGAAATTCGTGCAGGCGAAAATGTAACCGGGGAAAAGAAGAGAACAAAAAGCGAGGGAAAGAAGTTTTTTTATCATTTTGAATCAGGAATTTTACAGTTTGTGCAAAAATAGCAATAATTTTCAAAACTTCAACATCTTTTTTAGTCCGTGCAGTATGCCCGGCGAAAGGGTTTCCAAGTAATGCGGCTGTGCGAAGAAGCGGATTTCGCATAACAAATCGGGGTATTTGCGGGCGATTGTCATCATCATTTTAAACGCAGTGTAGCGAAGTCCGGGTTGTTTGTGTATCTGCTCCCATATTCCGGCGCAAGCGTCGAACAGGACGGCTTCCTGCGTTTCGCTAAGGTCTATTTTAAACAGGATTTTCAGCAGCTCTCGCTGGTGACCGTCGCGTTTTTTCGACGTTGCAGCCTCTATAATACCATCGATATGCTCGCCTGCGAGGCGCGGGTCGTTGCCGTTCATCGTTTTGTGTATCAGCCACGCGGCGTTCCACGCGTAATCCTCGCTGCCAATAGCGATTTGCAAAAGTTCTTCAAAATCTTCGGGATGCGCTTCGATGTACGAAATCATTCCGTCGAGGCGGAGTTGTTGAAGCGCGTTTTGCAGCGGTGTTTGCATCGGAATTTTGCCGTATTTAAATTATCAAAGCGCAAATATACGGAAAAACCTGTTTTTTTGTATTTTTATTTTTCCAATGCCTTTTTTCGCGTCAAAGCTTCTAAGAAATAATAGTCGGCATAATTCAGCGGAACATCTATTTCGTTATCGTGCGGAATGCTTCCTACGGAGTGCATCAGCAGGAAATTTCCGTTTGTTCCGACAATTGCCAGATAAGCGGGACTTGCCAAGGAAGCGACGATTTTATCCGCCGTTTTTTTGTATTCCGGTTTTCCGTAAACGCTTAGTTCGTAAAGCGCCGACGCTGTAATAGCTGCGGCGGAAGCGTCGCGCGGCTCGTTGGGGATATTCGGAGCGTCGAAATCCCAATAGGGAATCAGGTCGGCAGGCATATTTTTATGGGTAAAGATAAAGTTGTATATTTTTCCAGCCAAATCCAGATAGCGCTCGTCTTTCGTTTCGCGGTAGCAAACAGTGAAACCGTACAGCGCCCAAGCCTGTCCGCGCGCCCAAGCGGATTCATGCGCATAGCCCTGCGCGGTGTGTTTGTGGCGGACGCCGCCGTTGATTTTATCGTAATCAATTACGTGGTACGAACTGTAATCGCTGCGAAAATGGTTTGCAAGGGTAACATCCGCATGGCTTACGGCTATGTTATAAAAAACGGAATCGCCGCTGAGGCGTGTTGCTTCAAAAAGTAATTCCAAATTCATCATATTGTCGATAATAACGGGGCAGCTCCAGCCGCGAGCGCCCTGCCAACCGCGGTCTTCGTCCCAGGACTGGATAACTCCCGGAACCGGACAGAAACGTGTGGACAACGATTTCGCCGCCTCTACAATCACATCTTTATAAGCATCGTTTCCGGTAATGCGGTAGGCGTTTCCGAAGCTGCAATTAATCATAAAACCAATATCGTGATGCCATTTCAGATGTTTTGCTTCTTCTATGCTTCCGGTATATTTTATTCCGAGATTTTTCCATTTTTCGTCTTTCGTCAAATCGTACATATACCACATGGTTCCGGGGAAAAAGCCGCTTGTCCAATCGTCGGCGGGAACATAGCTTACATGTCCATTTTCAACCGTGCGGGGATTCAAGATTTTCCCCGATTGTTCGATCAATTGCGTTTGATAACCGATTTGCCGTAGAGCAGTACTAACGACATTATCAATTATAAATACCTCCTCCGGCTGTTTCCGACAGGAATTTAATGTGATTAACCCTAAAATAAAAGCGATATTCCAGAAATATCTTTTCATAAAAATAATTGAACTCGTTAGAAATCTGTTAATGTATCCATTTAAATATTTTATTTCTCAGTCCGGTCGAAACGGAACAAAGAAATACCCCCGCAGGCAGGTGGGCTACCGAAATTTCTATATGATTGTTTGATGCGGGAATTTTTTCCCGATAAAGCAACGCTCCGCTTGAAGAAAACAGGGAAATATTTAAATCCGAATCAGCCTGCCCTGCGAACGACAGAAGCAGTTTACCGCTGTTTTTTGAAAGAGAAACCCACTCTTGCCCGTTTGTTTGTCCGGTACTTGTATCCGCCGGCGATTTTACCCCGAAATAAAC
>JAISXQ010000089.1 GCA_031270425.1 Prevotellaceae bacterium
CGCCCATTCTCCGGCTTCCTCACCTATGGAACGTGAGTTTAAAGACCAAAAAATGACGCCTTGTGCACCGGTAGCTATACTTGTCCACAGCCATTGTGTTATTTCTTTTGCGGTCGGACAAAACGGATTGTTTCCCGAATAAGTGTTGTTTCCTCCTTGAAGTTCTGTTACCAAATAAGGCAAATTACCCGCTCCCGAACGGACAATATTGCAATTTGCCGACGTGGCAACCGTATATTGCGAACGATCGAAATATCCGAAATGCCAACTCGGGTGTACCGAAGCTCCCAAAGAAGTGAGAAATTTACGCCAAGCCGGAAAATTATATTCCGCGATGTTGTCGAAAATCTGATGATTGTTTACATGGACTTCGTGCGTGGTATCATACTTGGCAATCTCATCGGCCAAGCGGTTCAAATACCAGGTGTTATAATCTACCAGAAATTTTTGTTTGTCGAAACTTTTCAACAACGTGTATCCTTTGCTGTCATAGCCGGATTCGGATTGATTTTTTTTCCATTCTTCAAACTTTGCATGGGTGTAATCCGTATCCGGGAGACCGCCTCCTGTTCCGGGTTCATTCATCAATACCCAGCCGTATAATGAATTGAAATCTTTATAATGGTTTACAAGCTGAAACAGATACTCCCGGATTTGATTTTCATGTTCCCGGCTTAACGGAAATTTGAACCCGCCTATTGAATTTCCCGGAGAGGCCGGAAAAAGTCCTGCAAAAACTTTTACACCGTATTTCTCCGCACTTTTAAATGCTTTATCGAACAGGGTAAAATCCCAAATCCCGTCGGATGTATGCATATATTCTTCAAACATTCGAATACGGCAAAGTGTCATTCCGTTTTCGTTCAACCGCTTAAACCAAATATCTATCTCTTCATCCGTTTGACCGGGCTCTATAATAACCTGCGCTCCAATCATAGGAACACCGGCATACAATCTTTCGGAAAAAAATCCGGCAAGTAAAACAGTCAATCCGAAGATTATTCTTTGTAACATTCTTAAAAAACTTTTTATTATTTATAATCCAACCATGCCGTTGCCGAAATAACATCTTTGTCTGTGGAAAAACGTATCCAACGTCCTAAGGCTGATTCGGGGAAGGTATATTCTGTTTCCTTTCCCTGTTTTACGGTAAAACTTTTGTATTTCACCCATTCTCCGTCACCCGAAGGATCAATCTCAACGGTAAATACGACACTTGTTTTTGCCTTGTGGGAGAGACGCAATGTACGTTTGTCGTAAAATCCGAATAAATACGGGTCTGAGCAGGTGGCCGCTTTAACGGGTGTTTCCACCCAGGGACCGCCTTTGCCCGCCGGTTTTCCGAGTTTCCACAAATCATCTATCGCTCCTGCCCATACAGCCGCTTTTTTATCGTCCGATACAAAAACATGCTGCGGATTGGCGGAAGCCTTTGCCGGATCAATCCCGGAAATAATAAACAAACCTCTGAATGAGGCATAATCATTTATTTTCAGGTTATGCGAAGCAATGGGGCGTATTTTGGCATAACCATCGGCGTTTTCGGCAGGCAATTCGTAAAATGTTCCGTGACAATTGAACAAATCTCTTTCCGTAGCTACTTCACGACAAATTCTTAACTCGCCCTTGTTGGTAGCGCCGGTGTAGCGGTCATTGCCTAACGGTAAGCGCCAACGGCGTCCCGCATCGTCAACAATCAACACCGAACCCTTATCAATTGTTACTGCCTGTTGGGGAATCTGCATCTTTTTACGGATAAAATCAGCGGCAGGATCTGCCGGTTTGAAAGTGAAGTTCATTGTTGAATCAATCTCGTAAAAACCTGTTTCCCCATTGGCGTCCGAAGCCAACAGTCCCAATGTGCGGCGATTATCACCCATTCCGTAGAGCAAGCCCTTTTGTATGTTTCCATTATCTTCAATACCTGCAATTCCCTCGAATATAGCGTCGGCCTTGTCTGTTCTCTTATCGGTTGATGTATAAACAAAGCCAAGGCTTGTGTTCGCACTTTTATCGGTTTTTACCCGAATCCATTCCCCTTTATGCGAGTCATTGAAAGAAATGTATTTTGATGCATTGGCAGGAACTGTTTCTTTCACTAATTCCACCCATTTATTGTTTCCGTCTATGTCAACTTCAAATGTATAGCTTACAGGATATTTGTCTGAGTTTTTAATCCATGCCGTCCGGTTTTCCCAACCGGCAAAGAGGAAAGCTTCCGAAGCAACGGCGGCTTCAACTTTCTCACGCAGCCACACGTATCCGCTTGCGTTACTGCTACCCAGGTTGTCTATCTCTTCGGGGGAGAGGAACCACAAATTGGAATTGGACTGACCGGGGCCGGCAATATTGCCTTTTGCCTTGCGTGTATTCAAAAACTCCGATTCAGCCGAATCATCACAACCGAACACGATTTTTCCATTCCATCGTGTAAAATCCCCGATTACTTTCAAATAGGCCGAACGCGGACTAATTCCCGCTGTATTATCCAATGAAAAAGTATGGGGGAATCGCCAGAACAGCCCATGCATGGTCATCAGGTAATCGGGATTTTTATCCGTACCGATATTTCGTATCCGGGGCCATTCCGTGTTCCAACCGTGCGCCCCGTCGTACGAATAGCTTGCTTTGGGCAGTCGAAAGAAATGCCATTCGCCGTTTTGACGTACACCTAAAAGCGCCGATTTATAGTCGAAGCCGGTTGTCCAAACAGGATCGACGGCCGGATTAAGATTTCCGTAAATACCGCCCGGCCCGGTTATTTCGGTAAACTGATTGCGACGAATCAGCTTCCACAACGCTCCGTCCCATTCATACAACGCACCTGATGTTGCATCAAAGCGTTCCAGCGCTTCCTGACCATACTCGCCATTATTGGAGAAGATTAAAACACCTTGCCCGGAGTAAAGTCCTTTCCCATGCCAACCGAGCAGTGAAGCCGTTTTTTTCTCCAATACAGGGAAACCGTCCGGTCTGCGGCTTACGTTATCGTCGGAGTAGAGCGTATTGACGTTCAACGTATTTACATCTACTTCATAGAATCCTTCTTCCATGGTAGCAATGTATATCTTGGAAGCCGGATCGGTTAAATGCCTTGCTGCGCCGGTATATCTTCCCGGAGCAGTCCGGTAGGATAATGCACGCACATTTCCGTCTTTGTCGATTGTATAGGGACCGATAAAAAGCTGACCGCTTTCTTTGTGAATTAAACGATTGGCAGGCGTTCCTCCTATGCTTTCCAAACGAATTGTTTGTTCCAATCCGGAAGTTATTTCATACAATTTATCCGATGAGCCATACGGCGAATGAGGCGCATAAGTTACCGCCCACAAACGGTCTGCCCAAGGGACTAAAGCTCCTGTTCACATTCGCCTTCGTTATTGTAGAAAGCTAAGTGAGGATAAATTCCACTAATATTCGGTTTTTCTTTTTGCTGTGCATAAGAAGTAAGAAATAAAGTCAATACCAATAATGTTGCAACACTTGTCTTTTTTATCATATCATTTTTGACACTTTAAAATGTTTATTCTTGGTCTTCCTGATAAATTTTTACCCAATCCACATACATGCGTGAGATACCGGTTATTTCGGTTTTAAAGGCGTCTAACTGGATGCAGAGATGATGCGGTTTATCTACGATAAGTTCGGGGTCTGCCAACTTCCATTTCAATTGACCGTCGATATATATCCGTATAGCATTGGCTTCCCATTCCATCGCCACAACATGCCATTCCTTGGCGTCTATATTGTGTACTTTTTTCGACCATTTATTTAAAGGCAGTCCGGAAAGAATATTTGTTTCAAAAAAAGTGCGATTGGGATTCGACGCCCAATAGGTTTCATAAATGTCATTTTCTCCGTCGTCCGGCCATTTTTCACTTTGAGGCCAGGTTAACACTACTGCGCTCGTTGCGCCTGAAAGATCTTCCGTTGCCTTTACCCGAAATTCAAATTTTCCGTAAGTGTAATTCTTGCGGTGCGACATTCCTCCCGAAACGAGTACGCCGTCTATCATCTGCGCTGTAACTACCAATATACCGTCTTCGACCGTAAACGCTTTCGGACTTCTCAATCCGTTTCCGGCATGTCCGGGCGCATCGTAAATATACCACTTGGATTCATCTACCGCTGTTCCATCAAAGTTTTCTTCAAAAAGCAACTTATAATCGGGTCTCTCTTCTGAGGGGGGTGGGGGAGTTACCGGTTCTTCCTCAGTGCTGCAACCCTGTATAAAAGGTAACAAGATCAAAATAATTACTGTTGATATCTGTTTCATGATCAAAATTGTTTTAATGATATTATAGACGATTTCATTGTTTCCGACACGGCTGTTAGAGTAAGAATAGAATTTATTTTTCCGGCTTGTATTATCAACTGACATTTACCGTTAAACAAGCTCCGTTGCCAGGCTCCCTCTACACATTTGTCGGGTTCGTGACAAGCCGGATTCCCGTTACCCACTCCGATAATTTTAGCGTTTCCCGAAAGCGAAAAACGGATCAAGCGATTGGTGTCGGGTACTTCCCTGCCTTTCTTGTCGGTTACGGAAACATTCACTACCACAGCGTCTTTCCCGTCGGCGGCAATGGTTGTTTTGGAAGGCGTGAGTACAATTTGATAAGCTTCGCCGGTGGTTTCGATTGTTTTTTCAAATGTTCTTCCGTTTTTATGAGCAACAGCTTTCAATTTTCCCGGCTTATAAGGAATTTTCCAATTCAAATGTCCATTACGGGGCATTTCTTTTTTACCGTAACTTTTTCCGTTCAGGAACAATTCCACAGTTTGGGCATTGGAGTTTAGCCAAACTTCAACAGGCTGACCTTCTTTTCCTTGCCAATTCCAATGCGGAGCGATGTGCAAAACATCTTTGTCTGTCCACCACGATTGATAATAGTAATACACATTTTTAGGAAATCCGCACATATCCATAATTCCAAAGTGAGAATTAATATTAGGCCAATTATAAGGCGTCGGTTCTCCACGATAGTCGAATCCTGTCCATGCAAAGCCTCCCATAAACCAGTCGCGTCCGGCAGCTATTGTCCACCACTGTTCGGCGGTAGATGCCCAGGGCGGATAATTCTCGTCAAAATCCGGCAGGTAACAGTTTACCGTATCTTTAGCATAAACCCCGCGTGTGGTAACGGTACTTGCCACTTCCGAGCCGATTATCGGCTGGTCGGGACGCAACTTACGATAATCATCTATACCATACAAATTGTAATTGAATCCCCGAACGGGAATTACCTTGTTTACGCCCGTATTTACATTGCCCACGTTGGCGCCATACACTATGGTGCGGGAAGAATCGAGCGACTGAGTCATTCTCATCATGGAAAGCGCGATTTTCTCACCTTCAATGCTTGTTTGATAAACCTCTTCCTCATTTCCTATCGACCACATAAAAACGGAAGGGTGGTTGCGATCGCGAAGAATAAGCGATTTCAATTGAGACATATATTCGGCGGAGGAATTGAGCAAACGGACTTCGTCTATTACCAGCATTCCCAGACTGTCGCAGGCTTCCAACAGTTCGGGTGTGGGCGGATTATGACTTGTACGATAAGCATTCACACCCATTTCCTTGAGAAGTCCGATGCGATAGTATTGCATATAATCGGGCAAGGCGCTTCCCAGACCTGCGTGATCCTGATGACAGCAAACACCCTGCACTTTAATATTTTTCCCATTGAGGAACAAGCCTTTGTCTTTATCTATCCGAATGTCGCGGATACCCAAACGAGTTTCAATTTTATCCATAATCTTATTCCCCGATTTAACAATCGAAACGGCTTTGTATCTTTTCGGCGCTTCTAAATTCCACAGTTCGGGATATTCAATGCTTACTTTACCGCTTATTGTTTGTTTACCGTTCGGTAAAAGTTGTATGACTGTTTCATCTGTTTGTGCAACTTGTTTTCCTTCGGAATTATATACAACAGTGTATGTAACGGCTTTTTGAAGTTGGTTGTATGTATTTTCCACTTCCGTTTGAATAGTAAGTGTCGCCTGAGAAAAGTCGTTATTCAAAGCGGCATACGCGAAGATTCCGTTTTCGGTGAAATGCAAATTGTCGAACAAATTCAGCCAAACATGCCGGTAAATTCCCGCGCCTTCATAAAACCAGCCTTCGTATTGAGAGGCGTCAACTCTTACGACAATAACATTTTCTTTGTCGTAACGGACAAAGTCGGTAATGTCGTAAGAAAAGCCGGTATAACCGCTAAAATGTGTTCCGCAATAGAAATTGTTGACCCACACCTGACTGTTGCGAAAAACGCCATCGAATGTAATAGCCACACGTCCGGTGGTATCGCTTTGGGCGTCGAGGGTGAATTTTTTCCGGTACCAGCCGATACTGTTTTGCGGGTAAAGACCTCCGACGGGTTTGTATCCATGCGCTTTTACGTCGCCATTGGGAGAATATTCGAAAGGTAAAGCCACGACCCAATCGTGAGGAAGGTTTACCGTTTCCCA
>JAISXQ010000205.1 GCA_031270425.1 Prevotellaceae bacterium
GAACCGATTTCTATCTCCACATTATATTTATGGGCAATCTGTTTCAGTACGTCCGCCAAGGGCGTAGCGCTAAACACCAGATCACCCTGCAACCAGCGGCGGCTATCGGCGGCGGACACATGCCGTTTGGTAATATCGCCCGTTTCCGTATTTATTGAGAGTTCTTCATCGGGCATCAGGTAAAAACTGTCGCCCATATCGCTTTGTTCCTCATTTGGTACGATTATTTTCACCTTTCCTTCTTCCAATGTGGTCTTCACTTCCGAAAGACAGGCGTAAGCGCTTACGTTAAATTTCGTTCCCAGTACCTGTATATCCATCCGTCGCGTGTGGACGATAAACGGTTTTGAAGTATTTTTCGCTACGTCAAAATATCCTTCCCCTTCCAGCGTTACATTACGCTGTTTTCCGGTGAAAGTTTTGGGGTAAGTCAACTTACTGCCGGCATTCAGCGTTATTTTAGTGCCGTCGGCTAATGTCAGTCCGGTAATTTCACCGGCAGGCGAAATCATTTCCTCCAATACCGCTCCGGCTAACAATGCAGGTTTATACACCTCCTTATACCAGAAAAAAGAGACGATAAACAGCGGAATAAGCGCCGCAACCGCCACGCGCGACCAGCGTGGAAACAGTCTTTTGTAAATCGTTTGTCCGGCTGTTTCATCTTCTTGCATAGCAGCGCTTACTTTCCGCTTCGCTTTTTTTACATCAATTTCGCAGGGTTCAAAAGCGGGATGCGTTACTTCCCACAAGTTTCGCAGTTGTTCAAACTCTGCCCTGTGCGCCTCCGACCGGTTCAGGTGAGCGTATATAGTTCGCGTTTCCTCTTTGGTTGCATTACCTGAGAAATATTTTACGTATAATTGTTCTATGTGGTTCTTATCACTTGCCATACTAATAGTCTTCTTATTAAAACGACGATTTAAAAAACGGGCGTCCCACTTGTTTTAACTTTTATTAATAAATAAAAAATAACAACAAGGTCAAAAACTCTTTCAAATAAAGGCGTATTAATTGCAGCGCTTTTGACATTCGGAGTTCAACGGTTCGTTCCGAAATGAGTAAATAGTTGCTTATTTCGCTGTATTTCATATCTTTAATTTTCCCCAGTGTAAATACGTTGCGGTAGTTTTCGGGTAGTTTTTCGATAGCAGCGTCAAGATGCTGCAACAATTCGGAATAGAGGATGTAATCTTCCGTGTCGTGATGGAGTAAATTATCGGCAAGGATTGTGTCTTCTATTAAGTCCATCGGAATAATGCGGGAACGTTTCAGCGTGTCCAGACAGCTGTTCTGAACCGCTTTCAAGAGGTAAGATTTGAGCGAAATTTCTATTTGAAGTTCTGTCCTGTTGTCCCATAATTTTAGAAATACGGACTGTACAATATCTTCTACCTTGGATTTGTCGGTGAGGATAGTAGCTCCGAAAAGCACCAAATCCTTGTAATACAGATTGAAGATATAAGCAAAGGCATCCTGATTTCCCAATTTCAATGAATTGAGAAGCTTTTGTTCAGCCGTTTTTTGCTCAAAATTCTTCATGTCATACTTATTTGGCCATTCAGAAAACACAAAAATAGGAATTAATTTTCATTATCAAATTAAGAAACTGTTTTGAATTTATGAATTAAATTTTACAGAGCATAATTTTAATCATAGCGAGTAGAATGAAATGCTCGTGGTATCGGGTAAGACCTCGTAATTTTTCGAGAGGCGACTAAAACCCTCAACCCACGAAAACGTTGGGGACAATGTAAGAAGCCCGGCACGTCATAATGTCGGGCTTCATCCTGTTTTTGAATTTATGCAATAAAAAAACGTCCAAAAACCATGTTTTGAACGTCTTTTGTGTACATTTTTGGGTACTTTGTTATTAAAACGCTGATAATCAATGTTTATTGCGGAGAGAGAGGGATTCGAACCCCCGGTACCTCTCGGTACAACGGTTTTCAAGACCGCCGCAATCGACCACTCTGCCATCTCTCCAATGCTTTTATGTTAAAGCGGTGCAAAGGTAGTATAAATTTGTCATCCGGCAAGAGCCGAAATTAAAATTCCCAAATAATCTTCATCTTTTGCGAGTAGAAATTATTCTGCGTATATTTGCATAATTGGTTTCGGCGTGTCGTTTTTTGGTAACGCACGCAAAATACAGCACAGGTAACTATTTTATAATCAGATATATGGATAATTTTGTGGTTTCGGCGCGTAAATATCGTCCGGCGACTTTTACTTCCGTAGTAGGACAATCGGCTTTGACTACGACGCTTAAAAATGCGATTAAAAGCAATCATTTGGCGCAGGCTTATTTGTTTTGTGGACCTCGTGGCGTGGGAAAAACCACTTGCGCACGTATTTTTGCCAAAACCATCAACTGCCAAAATCTGACTCCTGATTTTGAAGCCTGCAACGAATGCGAATCTTGCGTTTCGTTTAACGAACAGCGTTCGTATAATATTCATGAGCTTGACGCCGCTTCGAACAACGGTGTGGACGACATCCGCACATTAATTGATCAGGTGCGGATACCGCCACAAATTGGAAAATACAGCGTTTACATCATCGACGAGGTGCACATGCTGTCTGCCGGGGCTTTCAATGCATTCCTGAAAACGCTCGAAGAACCGCCTTCGCACGCTGTTTTTATATTGGCAACTACGGAAAAGCATAAAATTATTCCGACAATTTTGTCGCGCTGTCAAATTTACGATTTCAACCGGATAACGGTGCGCGATACGGTGGAATACCTGCAATATGTAGCGAAGCAGGAAAACGTGAATATTGACGTCAACGCCCTCAATATCATTGCACAAAAAAGCGACGGAGGCATGCGCGACGCGTTGTCTATCTTCGACCAGATTGTCAGTTTTTGTGGAAAAGACATATCATACCAAAGCGTAATAGAAAACTTAAATGTGCTCGATTACGATTATTATTTTAAATTGACGGACGCTTTTTTGCAGGGCGATGTAAATTCTTCGCTCCTGATATTCAACGAGGTGCTGAACAAAGGCTTTGACGCGCATCAGTTCGTAACGGGTTTGAGTTCGCATTTCCGCGATTTGCTGGTAAGCAAGGACGCTCAAACTATCGCGCTGCTTGAAGTGGGCGCGGACATTGGCGAACACTACAAAACACAGGCTCAAATTTGTTCGCCCGGCTTTTTGTTTCAAACATTGAAAATCGCCAACGATTGCGACCTTAATTACCGGCAGAGCAAAAACAAACGCTTGTTAGTCGAATTGATGCTGATACGTTTGTGCCAATTGCCGGACGAAAAAAATAACAACATAAGCTCCGGAAACGATAAGCCGCCGATTCAAAAGATAGAGGTTAAACCGCAAGTTCCGGCGCTTGTTGTTGAAAAAAAGGAAGCGGAAACACAACCACAAGCACAAACGCAAACACAACCACAAACACAACCACAAACAGCGGTAGCGCCGCCGGTCAACGTAAAAGTTAAGGAAAACAAAGCTCCGGCGCATGCTTCCCAAGCTCCCGGGCGTATTTCCATCAACGTCAGGGAGGTCGATAAGCCGGAAACCGTATATCAGCAGGGACAGAAAGTCGAAACCGCCCTCAAAAACAGTCCTTTTACGGAAAAAGAACTGACGGAGGCGTGGCGGAAGTTTACAAAAACAATTCCCGACGAAGTATGGGTTGTCAATTTCATCAACGCGAACACCCCGAAACTGACTGCCGGAACTAATTTTGAGATTACGGTAACCAATATGTTGCAGGAAAAGGAATTGATGAAGCAACAATCTGATATTCTTTCATTTATGCAAAACGAATTAAACAATTCGCTGGTAAAAATGAGCATAAAAGTGGAAGAAAACGACGGAAACTACCGTTCATCTTCGCCCGAAGATATTTATAAATCGATGGCGGCGAAAAATCCTGCGTTAGTCAAATTGCGAAGCGAATTGAATTTGGAAATAGATTAGTTTAGAGCCAAGAGCCAAGAATCAAGAGCCAAGAGGGATTAGAGAGAGGCTCGAAACTTGAAACAACATGTACCGCACTATACAACTCATACTTACACCCGAACAGGCGGCAAACCGGGAAATGCTCGTTTTAAAAACGGCAGAAGTTCTGTCCGTATCTCCCGAAAGGATAACGCAAACGCGC
>JAISXQ010000230.1 GCA_031270425.1 Prevotellaceae bacterium
TTATAGGACGGAAGTATGTGGAACAAATCCGCCACGTCCTGACTCCGTCAATCGGATTCAGCTACCGTCCCGATTTCGGCGATCCGATGTGGAATTTTTATCATTCGTATATAAAAGAAACGCCCGACCCCGCCAATCCGGCGCTTTCTGTAAGCGAACAGATTTTTTATTCCAGGATGGGAGAATCCTTTCCATCGCGGGGCGAATCCAGAAGCCTCAATTTTTCGCTGGCAAACAACCTGGAAATGAAAACCCCGAACCGGAACGATACAACGGGAAAAGAACCGTCAAAAAAAATCAGCTTGATTGACCAGTTCTCGATAAGCGGCGGATATAACTTTGCGGCGGATTCCATGAACTGGTCGAATTTTTCAGCGGCTTTACGCATCAAAATAGGCAAAAACAAGTCCATTAGCCTGAATGGAGTTTTCGACCCCTATATGTACGGACTGAACAGGTCAGGAAATCCGGTAAGGATAAACGAATTGCGCTGGAATCACGGAAAACTCCCTAAATTTCTGGGAACAAGCCAGTCTTTTAATTATACGCTGAACAACGATACCTTTAAAAAAACAGGTAACAAAAAAGAGGGTAAAGGCAAAGAAAAGGACGGAGCTAACCCTCCGGATGAAAATGCGGAACAGAACGAAGAGGCAAACAGCCAAACACAAAAAAACAATCCAGATACAGGACAGGGCGAAACAGATAACGACGGCTATGAAAAAACGAGCATCCCGTGGAGTATCAGTCTGAATTACAGCGTCCGCTATGCCAATACCGATTTCAACTACAAAAAAATGGACTACAACATGGGGTTTACACATCACTTCGACATGTCGGGCAATATCTCGCTGGGCAAAAACTGGTCGGCAGGCAGCAGCGTGTCCTACGATTTCCAAGCAAAACAATTTTCCTATACAAGCGTTAATGTAAAAAGAAATTTGCATTGTTGGAGTATGACTGCTACCTTTGTACCTTTCGGGAGATACAAGTCCTACAATTTTCATATAGGAGTAAACTCCAGCATGCTGGCAGACCTGAAATACGACAAACAAACCAGAATACAGCAAGAAACCATTAATTGGTATTGAATTTCTAAACAACAAAACATTTTTTCAACATAAAAAAAACAAAAAAACATGAAAATTTCAGCAAACAAAGCAGTTTCGGCAGAATATGAACTGTTCGTCGATGGAGAAAAAGAAGGTGAATTGGAATTAATGGAAAGAGCTACCCGCGAAACTCCCCTGAGTTTTGTTTACGGCGCGGGCATGATGCTTCCCAAATTCGAGGAAAATTTATTCGGATTGCAAGCCGGCGATGCTTTTGATTTCACAATAAACAGCGAAGATGCTTACGGAACTTACGACGACGATGCGGTGATAAAATTGGAACGCTCGGTATTTGAAGTCGACGGAACAATAGACGAACAAGTTATTTTTGAAGGCAATGTCGTTCCCATGATGGATAACGCGGGCAACCGGATGAACGCCCAAATCGTAACGATTACCGGTTCTCACATTACAATCGACCTGAACCATCCTCTGGCTGGAGAAACCCTGCATTTTAAAGGCTCGGTCGTTGAAGTTCGCGAACCGTCGGAAGAAGAACTGGCTGCCTTGTCGGGCGGATGCGGTTGCGGTTGCGGACACAACCATGGAGACGACGATTGCGAATGCCATTAAAGTTTATAGTTTACATAGTTTATAGTTTAAAGTTTATAGTTCAATGAACACTATCGGAAAAATTTTCACGTTCACTTCTTTCGGAGAATCGCACGGAAAAGCTATCGGGGGCATTATCGACGGATGTCCTCCGGGTATCGTTATCGACGAAGGTTACATCCAGAGCGAACTGAACCGCCGCCGTCCCGGACAATCGTCCATAAGCACGCCTCGAAAAGAAGACGACAAGGTAGAATTTCTTTCCGGTATTTTTGAAGGCAGAAGCGCCGGAACTCCCATAGCATTCGTTATTTGGAACACGAACCAACACAGCGACGACTACAATCATCTGAAAGATGTATATCGTCCGTCGCACGCCGACTATACCTATCAACAAAAATACGGAATACGCGACCACCGGGGCGGAGGGCGCAGTTCGGCGCGCGAAACCGCCGGACGCGTCGTAGCCGGAGCTATTGCAAAATTAGTCTTAAAAGAAAGCGGCGTTTCGATACATGCCTACACTTCGCAAGTGGGGCATATCGCTATGACGCAGGATGTTGAAGATATTGATTTGTCGCAAATCGAAAGCAACGCCATCCGCTGTCCTCAAAGCGACGTAGCGGAAAAAATGATCCGCTACATCGAAGAGTTGAAAGCCGAAGGAGATTCCATAGGCGGCGTCATAAGTTGCGTAGCGACAGGCATTCCCACGGGATGGGGCGAACCTGTTTTCGACAAACTGCAAGCACGACTGGCGCAAGCCATGCTCAGCATCAACGCCGCCCACGGTTTCGACTACGGAAAAGGCTTCGGAGGAGTAAGCCTCAAAGGCTCGGAAATGAACGACGCCTTTATGAGTACGGACGGTAAAATAAGTACAAAAACAAACCATTCGGGCGGTATTCAGGGTGGTATCAGCAATGGCGGGGACATATTCTTCCGCGTGCTGTTCAAACCTGTCGCCAGCATTTCTAAAAAGCAGCAAAGCGTAGATATCCATTCAAACAACGTGGAATTGGAAGTCCGCGGACGACACGACCCCTGCGTTCTCGGACGCGCGGCGCCTGTTGTCGAAGCAATGACGGCTATAACCCTGCTGGATTTGTATCTGCATTCGAAAACATATCGTTAAAATCCGGTTTTAAGAAAAACGGGATAGTAAAACTTGAAAATGATTGTCCCGTAGATATTTTCCCGCAACGCTTTCCGATTCTAATAGCGGCTGTAAATCGAACGCACGAAAGGCAAAACCTGGTCGTAAATAGGTTTGGTAAATTCCAAAAACAACACCTGCGCTTCGGGCTGGAACTGTGCTTGCTGTTCGCAAAGTCTTTTCTGCTGGGCGTTTAGAGCGCGGTCGTCGCCTTTGAACGCCGCCCAAGAAGTTACCCAAACGTATTGTCCGGCAAAATTACGCTGCTGTATAACCTGTTTTGTATTCGGGTCAACAATACGAAGGCTTAAAATACCTTCCGAAATAACCTCGCGTTTGTAAACCGTAAGTTGCGCTTTTACCGTGTTGTAGGCATTGTAGGTTTTCCCTTCCACCTGCACGGTTCCCACCACAACGCTGTCGCGCTTTACTTCGGTGGTATTCGACGTTTCTTTGATGTTTCCTACCGTAAAGTCGTTAAAATCGAGCACCAAATAATGATTTACATCCCGCAGCTGTTCGTGGCTCTTTTCTTCGGGTCTATAAAAATGAAGCAGTTTGCCCTCCGCGTCCTTATTCATTTGCACAATGAGGTTATCGTAAAAATAATCGGCGGAAAGCTGATATTTAGCCGGAAGAATGGGCGGCTCGACCAGCACTTTCATTGTTCCGTAATAGCGGGCTTCTTCAATCTTATCCCATACATCGCGGTATCCGTTCACATATTCGTTGGCGCGGACAAAATACTGGTATGCGATACGCGCCTGTTCCAAGGTTCCGAAAGCCAAGGCTTTTACCCCTTTCGTGTAAAGTTCTTCGGCGGCAAGGCGTTTGGCTTCCGCTAATTCTGCGATGTATTCCCTCGGCGCGGGAATCAGTTCGTAAGCTTTGGGGCAGGCGTATATTTCCTGCGCCAAACGGTTCAACCTTTCGTACTGCACTACCATAGCGTCGTACTTTGTGTCGCTGTTTGCCAACATGGCATTACTCACAGTGCGTAAAGCCGTTTCCTGCGCCAAAGGATAGGCTTTCAGCAGAATATCCTGCGACTTCACATGATCGGGTTTCGAACGCAGTTTCTTTACCGCTTCGATGGTCGCTTGGTAATAATTTCCTTTGCGGTACAACTTGCTCGATGAAGAACAAGCAGAAAAAGTAAGGACAAGAGCCGCAAAACCGAGTAAGAGAGTGTTTTTTTTCATACGTTTAAAATTAGTAGACAAGTAAACAAGTTGACGAGTAAACGAATAAACAAGATGTTGTGATTCCCGGATTGTTTATCCTTGCGCATCAAATCTTAACCTGTCATGGGTGTTTATATTTCAAGATTCGTTAAACATACTATTGTAAATTGTAAATAATTAAATCGTAAATCGCATTTACATTCTCTCCGGCGCTTCGATTCCCAACAAGCCCATTC
>JAISXQ010000192.1 GCA_031270425.1 Prevotellaceae bacterium
AAGCCTACCTTTTCCAAGCAGCCCGCAACAAAAGCCTGAATTTCCTGCGCCGGAAAAAGCAAACCGTATCCTTAAACGCCGTAGAGTTTGATATTGTCGAAACAAATACGGCGAGCCTCGAAACGGAAGAACTCTACCGGCTTATTCAGGAAGCGGTTTTAGACTTACCCGATAAATGCAGGGAAGTTTTCCATCTTAGCCGCAACGAAAATTTGTCGAACAAAGAAATTGCGGAAAAATTAGGTATTTCCGTAAAAACCGTTGAAGCACAGATAACCAAAGCGTTAAAGCGTATCAAAGACTTTTTGGGAGACGCTTATTTTTACTTGTGGTAAAAATTTCTTATTCCGGCGTAAGGGTTGTTATCCTTTTTTGTGTCATATTTGTAGATGCAGGTTTCTCCCGAATAGAATTCGGGTTTCAAAATTTCAAAATTTCAAAATTTCAGGTTTCTCCCGATAGCATTCGGGATTCAGGTTATTTGCCTGCGGCGTTTGTTTCATATTATTCTAACGCGCGAAGCGCAACTAACTTTAATAACGGCGAAGCCAACTAACGCGCGAAGCGCAAATAACATCAATAACGGCGAAGCGCAAATAACGGCGAAGCGCAAATAACGGCGAAGCCAAATAACGCGCAAAGCGCAACTAACGGCGAAGCCAACTAACGCGCAAAGCGCAACTAACGGCGAAGCCAAAAATATATTGCGGTCATGAAAAATAAACTCCCTTGGGACTTGATTATATCCAAACTTCGCGGAAAGCTTTCGGAAGAAGGTCGCGTCGCTTTTAACGGCTGGCTGGCTCAGGGAAATAATCAACAGTTATTCGAAGAGTTTGAAGCCGCATGGGAAAGCATCCGGCAAAAAGCGGCGGGATATGAACCGGATATTGAGTGTTACTGGAAAGAACTTTCCGCCCGCATCAATAAGGGAGATGCAAGCCTGCAAGAAACAACGCCCTTCTCAAAAAGCCATACAAAATACATTCCTATTAAACGTTTTTACCGGAATGTCGCAGCGGCGTCCATTATTCTGCTTGCCGCATTGTCGGGCCTTCTTTATATAAGTACACAAGACCGGAACGAATCGACGACGCTCAGTCAAAGTTATTCCTCCATAAACGGAAAATCGACGGTCGTTTTACCCGACGGCTCGGAAATATGGCTGCATTCCAACACGACGCTTTCTTACCGCTCCAATCCTGCTTCCGGCGTCCGCGAGGTAGATATGAACGGAGAAGCCTATTTCAAGGTAAAACACGACGCGCGACGTCCCTTTGTCGTAAATGCCGGCGGAGTATCGATAAAAGTATGCGGGACGGCTTTCAACGTAAATTCCTGCGACTCGCAGGAAAAAGTATTGGTCAGCCTTTACGAAGGTTCGGTGTTGATGCGGACGGAAGACAGGAACATATACCTGAAACCAGGGGAAGAAGGCGGTTTCGATAAACGGACAAAAGAAATTTCGGTAAGCGAAGGGGATGTGGAATTTGCCAAATCGTGGACGCAGGATTACCTCCGCTTCGAGGACAAAAACCTTCGTTACGTCTGCCGCTATTTGTCGAAGTGGTACGCGGTTGATATAGAGGTGCATCCGTCCATAACGGACGAGCAATCCTATACGTTTACCCTGCGCAACGAATCGCTGGAAGAAATAGCAAGAATGCTGGCTCGCGTCAGCGTAGTCGATTACCGTTTTGACGAAGACAACAGATTGATATTAAAACCTAAAAATAAAAAATAAAAACTGTGTAATATACTCTTTTATCAAAAAAGAAAAGCGCGAAAGCACTTCCGTACTTCGCGCCTTAAACAAAACAATCAATTAACCTGAAAAATCAATCGCAAGTTTTGCACACCGGACGATTGATCGGACAGAATGTTAACTAATAATTTTTTACAAAGATATGAAATTACAGAAACAATTCGTTGTTTTCTCCCTGTTTTTCGTCGCGCTGAACGCATTTGCACAAACAGGAGAGAAGAATATTACCCTCTCTTTTACAAATATACCACTTTCCGAAGCTATCAAACGGATTGAGCAATCGGGCAGATACACATTTTTCTACGACGCGCTGAAAATCGACTTGGGGCAAAAAGTCAGTTTAAAAGCGGCGAATACGCCCATTGAACAGGCAATCGGTCAAATGCTGGAAAAATCATCCGTATCATTTGAAATAACAAACTATCAAATAGCCCTTTACCGGAAAGAGACGGCGCAGGCAAGCCAAGCGGCTGTACAGCGAATCAGCGGAACGGTGGCAAGCGATAACGGCGAGCCTGTTATCGGGGCTACCGTTGCCGTGAGAAACTCTTCAAACGCTACGATGACGGACGCTTCCGGCAAATTTTCGTTGACTGTTCCGGTTGATGCTGTTTTGGCAATATCTTATCTTGGTTATGAAACGCAGGAAATTAATGTAAATGGAAGAACTGATTTTCGAGTTACGTTGAAAGAGGATAACAGGTTGTTGGACGAAGTGGTGGTGGTAGGATATGGAACGCAACGCAAAGCGTTGGTAACAAGCGCAATTTCCACATTGAAACCTACCGAAAATACAAGACTTGTTGTAAACCCCGGCGATATGTTAGACGGAACGGTTCCGGGTGTAACTATCGCAAAAACGTCAGGAAACTTAGGGTCGGGATTGAGTTTTAGCGTCCGCGGCGCTGCCTCGCTCAATGCAGGAAACAACCCGCTGATTGTTGTTGACGGGATTCCGTTGGTTTCTTATGATGCGGGAATTTCGAGTTTCGGCGAATCTATGAGTTCGTTATCTACTATTAATACTGCCGATATCGAATCCATCGAAATATTAAAAGACGCAGCTTCCGCAGCAATTTATGGTTCGCGGGCGACCAACGGCGTGGTGTTGATAACTACGAAATCGGGAAAGTCGGGAAAATCAAAGTTAGACATAAACGTAAATACTGGGGTATCGCAATTTGCCCGTAACAACAAGTTCAAAATGGCGGATTCAAAGTTGTGGTTGGAAGTGGTTAATGAAGGTATCGACAACTATAACAAACAAAACAATCTTAATCCAAGCGATGTGGGATATTTACTGCATCGCAACAATCCTTTCGGTAATTTACCCGATGTGGATTGGCTTGGTTTGGTACTTCAATCTGCTTTTACCTATAATGCTGATGTTGCTGTGTCCGGTGGGAACGACAAAACGACCTACTATATCGGTGGTAGCTATTTAAGTCAAGACGGGGTTATTAAAACTAATCATCTTGACAAAATGAGTTTGAAAACAAACGTAAATCATCGCTTGAATAACTGGTTTGAATTAGGAGCTAACAATAATATAGTTTATACGCACAACAATCGTATCCCGGGAGCAAGTCTCGGAACCAGCACTATTGGGCGCACCATCACGCAACGTCCCTACGACCGTCCTTACAAACCCAATGGCGATTATTACGTGGGCGGAACAGATGATTTGATTTA
>JAISXQ010000160.1 GCA_031270425.1 Prevotellaceae bacterium
TGTCGTTCTCGGTATCCCTGGCGGTAAGAAATACGATAGGTATGGACGCTGTTTCGGGATTTTCCCGCACGGCGCGAGCCATTTTAAATCCAGACGTCTGCCCCATCATCACATCCAGCAGCAGCAGGTTGTAAACCGTCAAATCCTTTTGCAACGCTTCTTCCGCCGACAAAGCTATATCGACGGTATAGCCTTCCGTCTGCAAATTAAATTGAAGTATTTCACACAAATCTTCTTCGTCGTCAACTACCAAAATCCGCGAATTAGCCATTAGTTTTTCCCTTTTAAAATTTAATCCATGCTACAAAGAAAATAAGGATTTGTTACGACTATATTTAATATCTGTTACAAACCTGTTACATTTATATAATTCCCGTGTTACAACAAATCCTGATTTGTTAATTTTTACCGCTAACCGGTTTCAAAGATAAAATAATTTTTTTATTCCGGTACGAATTCACGAGCTTTATGTATATTTGCCGGTCAAAGTAAGTTCATTTTCTAAGTTCTAAAACCACGCGCAGCATTGGATTACGATTTTCTCGACATACTGAAACGATATTGGGGATACGGCGAATTCCGTCCGCTGCAAGGCGATATTATACAAAGTGTCGCCGAAGGGAAGGATACGCTTGGGCTGATGCCCACCGGCGGCGGAAAGTCGCTTACTTTCCAGGTACCGACCCTGGCAATGAAAGGCGTTTGCATTGTTGTTACGCCGCTTATCGCCCTGATGAAAGACCAGGTCGAAAACCTGAAAAAACGGCAGATACCGGCGGCGGCGGTCTATTCGGGACAAAGCAGGGACGAAATGCTGCGTACGCTGGACAACTGCGTACTCGAAGCCTGCAAATTCCTCTACGTATCGCCCGAACGGCTTGCAACGCCGGTTTTTATCGAAAAGCTACGGCAGATGACGGTTTGCCTGATTGCGGTGGACGAATCGCACTGCATCTCGCAATGGGGATACGATTTCCGACCGTCCTACCTGCGCATTGCCGGTATCCGCGAAGAACTTCCCGGCGTTCCGGTACTGGCGCTTACCGCGACAGCCACGCCCGAAGTGGTTGGCGATATTCAGGAAAAACTGCATTTCCGGCAGCCGAATGTTTTTCGGAAAAGTTTTTACCGTTCCAATCTGGCTTATGTTGTGCGCACAATCGAAAACAAAGAAGAATATCTGTTGAGAATCCTTTCGCGCGTGCCGGGAACCTCCGTCGTTTACGTGCGCAACCGGAAAAAGACAAAAGAAGTTGCCGAATTTCTGCTGAATAACGGCATTAGCGCCGAATATTTCCACGCCGGACTGCCGGAAGCGGAAAAAAACGAGCGGCAGCGACGCTGGACGTCGGGCAAAACGCGGGTTATCGTATCTACTAATGCCTTCGGGATGGGAATCGACAAGCCCGATGTGCGGACGGTCGTACACATGGACTTGCCCGACTCGCTCGAAGCCTATTTTCAGGAAGCCGGACGCGCCGGACGCGATGAGAAAAAAGCCTTTGCCGTATTGCTCTACAACAACGCCGACGCAACAAAAATAAAAAAGCGCATTTCGGATACTTTCCCCCAAAAAGATTTTATACGGAAGGTGTACGACGCGCTCGGAAATTATTATCAAATAGGCGCGGGTTCGGGACTCGACACGGTTTTCGCCTTCGACCTCGCCGATTTCTGCACGCAATTCCGGCTTCCGCTGTTAATGACCTTCAATGCGTTGAAAATACTGCAACAAGCCGGATACGTGGAACTCACCGATGAGCAGGAAAATGCTTCGAGCGTCCTTTTCACCGTGGACAAGGACGAATTATACCATACGAAACACAGCGACGAGCAGGAAAAGCTGATACACATCCTGCTGCGCTCCTACACAGGATTGTTTACCGACCCCGCCCGCATCAGCGAAGAGCTTTTGGCACAGCGTTTGCGGTGGTCGCGCGATAAACTGTATCAAGCGCTGACCGGACTGTCGAAAGAGAAAATCATCCGCTACATTCCCCGCAAACGAACGCCGCTGCTTGTTTTTACCCGCGAGCGGGAAGAAGGCAAAGACATAGCTCTCGGCAAAGAGGCTTACGACGACCGCCGCGACCGCTATGTAAAACGCGCCGGAAGCGTATTGGGCTATGCCCGGGAAGAACACATTTGCCGGAGCAAAATACTGCTGGCTTACTTCGGCGAAAAAAACGCCGACAATTGCGGACAGTGCGACGTCTGCCTCAAACGCAAAGAAACGGAACTTTCAGCGGATGAATTTGAAAGCATTCGCAACGCCATCCGCGAAGCGCTCGCCACCCAAGCGCTTACCGTGGACAAGCTGCTGAAACAAATAGCCTACAAGGAAAAAAAAGTATTGCAGGTACTAAGCTTTATGACGGACAACCGCCAAGTGTCGGAAGACGAAACGATGCGATTGAACTATATAAAATAAGAGTTCCAACCCCATAAAAGGGAAGAAGCAGGTAAAATGCGTTGCACAAGTTCAAAAGTTCTTAGGGGTACAGGCGTTTTTTAACTTTTAATCCATATAAATTATATTAAAATCGACGAATATCCTGTTTTTTTTTAAAAACGCCTTGTTTATTTCAAATCTGTTTATAATTTTGCTAAACGAACCGGTATTTTTAATCCGCAAAAAATAATTGCGTAAAAAAATTGAATTAAAAAATTAATTCAATAATAAATTATTAATTTCGTGCTCTTTTTTAAAAGCCCTTATGGCAAAACAAGTGGAACTATCGTCTGAACTGAAAAAGCATTTTGGCTTCGATACCTTTAAAGGTAATCAGGAAGCTATTATCCGAAACGTATTGGAAGGCAAGGACGTTTTCGTTTTGATGCCTACCGGTGGGGGTAAATCGCTTTGTTATCAGCTTCCCGCTTTGTTGATGGAAGGTACGGCTATAATTATTTCGCCGTTGATAGCGTTGATGAAGAATCAGGTTGACGCGATGCGGAATTTCAGCGAGGAAGACGGCGTGGCTCATTTTCTCAACTCTTCGTTGACACGGCAAGCCATCGACACCGTAAAAAACGATATTTTATCCGGGAAAACCAAGTTGCTGTACGTTGCTCCCGAATCGTTGACGAAAGAAGAAAACATCGAGTTCCTGAAACAAATAAAAATCTCGTTCTACGCTATCGACGAGGCGCACTGCATTTCGGAATGGGGACACGATTTCCGTCCCGAATACCGCCGCATACGCCCGATAGTACTGGATATTGGTTTGGCTCCCATTATTGCCCTTACGGCAACAGCTACGCCCAAAGTGCAGCACGATATACAGAAAAATCTGGGAATGTTGGACGCCGAGGTTTACAAATCGTCGTTCAACCGCCCGAACCTGTATTACGAAATACGCCAGAAGGATAACAATGTAGATAAGGAAATTATTAAATACATCCGTTCGCAGGCGGGAAAATCGGGTATTGTTTATTGCCTGAGCCGTAAAAGAGTGGAAGAATTTGCCGAAACGCTTCAAGTGAACGGCATTTCGGCGTTGCCCTATCATGCAGGGCTGGATTCGCTTGTACGCTCCGAAAACCAGGACAAGTTCCTGATGGAAAGGGTAGAAGTAATCGTTGCCACCATTGCTTTCGGGATGGGAATCGACAAATCCGATGTGCGCTACGTAATCCATTACGACATGCCTAAAAGTCTGGAAGGCTATTATCAGGAAACAGGGCGCGGCGGTCGCGATGGGGGAGAAGGACAGTGCATCGCTTTTTACGCATATAAAGATTTAAACAAACTAAAAAAATTCATGCAGGGAAAACCGGTTGCCGAACAGGAAATCGGAAATCAGTTATTATTAGAAACCCAGGCTTATGCCGAATCGTCGGTATGCCGTCGTAAATTATTATTACATTATTTTGGAGAAGAATATACGCAAGATAATTGCGGATCATGTGACAATTGTATGAAACCAAAGAAAACTGTTGAAGGACAAGAATTCTTGTCGCTAATATTGGAAACCATTGTTGAATTGAAAGAAAAATTCAAGGCAGAACACATTGTTGATATACTGAAAGGTAACGAAACAGCGGATGTGAAATCGTTTTTACACGACGAACTCGATAATTTTGGCGCCGCTTCGGACGAAGACGAACGGTTTTTACATGCCGTTATCCGTCAGGCGATGATTGCCGGCTACATATCGAAGGACATTGAAACCTATGGTTTACTGAAACTTTCGTCCGCGGGGAAAGCCTTCCTGAAAAAGCCGAAATCCTTTCCTGTTGTGAGAGATAACAGCTTTGACAACGAGGAAGATGATGATGAAATCGTACGTACGGCAGGGGGCGGCGCCGCCGACGACCAACTGTTCTCCATCCTGAAAGATTTACGCAAAAAAATATCGAAGAGACGGGAAATACCGCCTTTCGTTATTTTCCAGGATCCGTCGCTGGAAGCCATGGCAACCACCTATCCGATCACTATCGAGGAGTTGCAAAACATTCCGGGCGTTGGCGCGGGAAAGGCGAAGCGTTATGGCGAAGAATTCCTGAAAGTTATCAAAGAACACGTAAAGGAGAATGAAATTATCCG
>JAISXQ010000204.1 GCA_031270425.1 Prevotellaceae bacterium
CCCGAAATTGACCGCCAATCGCTGAAATGGGTAGTTCAGGACAGTTACGAAATGGGCGGACAAAATATGACCGACAACATTCTCGAAGAATTTCAACAACGCTACGGCTACGACCCCACGCCGTATTTGCCCGCTTTACAGGGTATTTCAATCGGAAGCCCCGACAGGTCGGACAGATTCCTGTGGGATTTGCGCCGTCTCATTGCCGACAAAGTTGCTTACGATTTTGTCGGCGGTTTTGCCGAAGTCAGCCATAAACACGGGCTTAAATGCTGGCTCCAAAATTACGGACACTGGGGTTTCCCGGGCGAATTTTTGCAATACGGCGGCCAGTCGGACGGCGTCAGCGGCGAATTTTGGACAGGGCAGGGAATCGACCGCTATGAGCCGCGTGTTGCCGCTTCCTGCGGACACATTTACAACAAAAACATCATTTCGGCCGAATCGTTTACAAGCGGCGGCGTGGGTTACAAAATGGCTCCCAAGAATTTGAAATTCCTGCTCAACTGGTCGATGGCGGAGGGAATTAACGAAACGATTCTGCACGTTTATATCCAACAAGCCTATGACAACGAATTTCCGGGTATTGACGCCTGGTTTGCCACCGAATTTAACCGTCACAACACCTGGTTTTCGCAACTTGATTTGTTTACCGGTTATATCCGCCGTTCAAATTATATGCTCCGTCAGGGTTTGAATGTGGCTGATGTGGCGTATTTTATCGGCGAAGACGCTCCGAAAATGACCGGTATCCGCCATCCGGAAATCCCCCGCGGCTACGAATATGATTATATCAACGCCGAAGTCATCGAAAAAGATATGAAGGTCAAAGACGGTAAACTCGTGTTGCCGCACGGAACCGAATATAAGGCGCTGGTACTTCCTCCTCAAACAACAATGCGCCCCGAACTTTTGCGTAAGATAGAACAACTCGTAAAAGACGGCGCAACAATCGTCAGTACGAAAATTCCCGACCGTTCCCCAAGTATGGAAAATTACCCCGATGCTGATAAGGAAGTAAAATCATTATCGGAAAAAATGTGGAAATTATCCTGTGTAGGAGTGGAGTGGAATTTAGACAGTATCGGAATAGTTTCTTCCTACGGAAAAGGTAAGATATTTCATAACACAGGACTTAAAGAAGTATTTGCAGAATTGAATATAAAACCCGATTTTATTGTAGATGGCGTATCTGACATAGATTCCTCAAGCGATGTTTTTGGGAAAAAAGTTGTAAGCAAGCGGTCCCCTGTTATCTATACACATCGTACGGACGGGGAACGCGAGATTTATTTCGTTGCCAATCAAACGGAAAAACCTGTTGAGATTACGGCGCAGTTCCGCGTACAGGGCAAACAGCCCGAACTCTGGAACGCAACGGACGGCTCGGTACGTTTGCTGCCCGACTTTTCGGAAAAGGACGGGATTACCACCGTTCCGTTGAAACTCGAAAATCTGGAAGGATATTTTGTTGTGTTTAATGCGAAACCGGAAAGTTCCGGCACATTGAATCCTGTTGCCAATTTCCCCGCGCCGACGAAAAGCGCCGATATTTCTACCGGTTGGACGGTCGTGTTTGCCACGGACAGCGTTCACCGCGGCCTTGAAAATATTCCATTTGCCGAATTAAAATCGTGGCCGGAAAACAAAAATCCGCAAATCAAATATTATTCGGGAACAGCGACCTATTCAAAGAAATTCAATTATAATAGCCCTGGCAGTCGGATTTTCGTTGAATTTGAAAACGTTGCGGATATGGCGAAAGTGAGAATCAACGGGCAATATGCGGGCGGCTGTTGGACTGTGCCTTACCGCGTAAACATCACCGGTTTGCTTGTCGATGGCGAAAACACGATAGAAGTAGAAGTTGTCAACAAATGGGGCAACCGTTTGATTGGCGATTCCTTCCTGCCTTTCGAGCAGCGAAAAGTGCACTCGTACAGTACGAAATGGCGGTCTAATATGCCTTTGCAAGAGTCGGGGTTGATTGGGACGGTGAAGAGTTTGGAATGGAAGTAAAAAATGATTCAATCTACGATATGGGAAGTTTGTCAAATAAAGACGGTAGTGCGGCAAATTCAGATGAAATTCGGTTTATGTAATAAATAATCATTATTTTTGCATCACAAAACAGATATAGAGTCATAATTAAGATGAATATAAGTTTATGGAACACGCAAGCACAATAGAGCAAGCCATTATGCCGTTCAAGGTGCAGCAATTGGCGGAAGTGATTATGCAAAAAAAGAGTATCGGATTGACGGACGCTCTCCACTATTTATATGCGACAAATCTTTACCGGCAACTTGCCTCAGACGAAGCTAAATGGTGGTATATGAGCGGGCCTGCCCTATACGAAATCATAGAATCCGAAAAGAAAGAACAAAAACGGTTATTGAAGAACCGGAAATTATCGCTTTTTCTTATTTTTTGTATTGAAAATTACAAAGATTATATTCACCAATCCACAGAAGAGGTTTTGACTCTTTTTTCCACCCGTCGGGTTTTGCTTTTTTTACAGGAAAACTATGATGTGTTGCATACACAGGGCAAAGAGTATATTATGGAAGAAATAAAAGGATTTTTAGAAAATCGGGAAATATGAAATTTTATCATGGAACGCTTACCCCCAGTGTAGAACATCCGGATTTATCCAAATGTCGTCTATCTACCGATTTCGGAAAAGGTTTTTATACTACAACAAGTTTCGAGCAGGCAAAAAAATGGGCGCTCTTGAAGCAAAAACGCTCTCATGCTACAAATGCTTATGTTTCCGAATATGAAATAGACGACCATATATTACAGTCGAATAAATATATTATCCGGGTTTTTACCGGCGCTACGGATGACTGGTTGCAATTCGTAATCAATAACAGGAAAGGCCGTCCGTCCGAATTTTACGATTTGGTTATGGGACCTGTCGCCAACGATTCTTTATATGCCACATTATTGCTATACGAACAGGGAGTACTGTCGGCTGCCGCTGCTATTGAACAGTTAAAGAAGCATAAATTATTCGATCAATTATCTTTTCATTCCGATAAAGCCATTCAAACCCTCCGGTTCATAAAATCAAAGGAAGTATAATCATTAATACCACGTATCTCATTAAAATATAAATAAAAATACAAACGTATGAAACACATTGCATTTTACATTTTGCATTTTACATTTTGCATTCTCCTAATAGCTTCCTGCGACAATAAAACGGTCGCAGAGTGGATAGCAACTACTCCCGGCGCCTCGTGGCAAACACAGAACACGAGCGAAATTACCTTTGTGGAATCCGGTTCCGCCGATGTGGAAATCCTGATCGACAGCGCCTTGCAAACCATCGACGGTTTCGGCGCGTGCTTCAACGAACTCGGCTGGACTTCTCTCGCTCTTTTGACCGACGCAGAACGCGAAACCATTTTTAAAGAGCTGTTTACCGCCGAAGGCGCAAATTTCACCATTTGCCGTATGCCTGTGGGCGCAAACGATTTTTCTCGTGACTGGTACTCCTACAACCAAACGGACGGCGATTTTGAGATGAAAAATTTCAGTATTGAAAATGACAGGGAAACGCTGATACCGTTTATCAAATCGGCGCAAAAGTATAATCCCAATCTCGCGCTTTGGGCTTCGCCCTGGAGCCCGCCGACGTGGATGAAAGACAACAAACATTATGCCTGTAAGCCCCTCAACGACCCGTTTTTTGACCTCTCGTTTACAAACGGTATGCGCCCCGAACAGGAACGCCGCGAAGGTGATAATATGTTTATAACGGAAG
>JAISXQ010000254.1 GCA_031270425.1 Prevotellaceae bacterium
ATACTGATAGGGACGGCGTTCGACGCGTACATCTTCCAGCTTTTCGCCAATATTGAAACGGCGTTCGAGAACGCGCCCGTCCACCACATCTTTAAGCGTGGTGCGCATAAAAGTATTGCCTTTACCGGGTTTTACATGTAAAAATTCTATCACAAAATAGAGCCGTCCGTCCATGCGGATGCAGGTTCCGTTTTTTATGTCTTGAGCATTAATCATTGAAAAAAAATTTAAATATTTGATTTTTAGGACTGCAAATTTACAATTTTTATACTGAACATCAAAATATCAGAACCGGTATCGGAGCAGGAAGCGAAAATCCGTTTTCCGGTTTCCCTGAATTTCTTCGTTTCCGCTTCCGATACTTTTGCGATCGTCGGCATACACGGTCTGGGCGAGTTTGAACCAAACGGACAGGTTGCGGTTGAACTCATAATTCATATTCAAATAATAGCGGTTGCCGGCGCCGTAATACATCGGGATGGAAAAAGCGTAAAGGATGTCCTTTTCGTAGGTATAAAAACGGTTGTCGTACACTTTCGCATCGAAAAACTGGAAGCGGAAATCGAGTTTCAACGGAATGGCGGAAAATTTATAGCTGACGTCCTGCAAAGCGCTGACGCCGTAAGTCCAATCCTGCGCCGCTTTCCGATACAGATTCCCATCCAATTGTGTCTTAAAGGAAAACCGCCCTTGCGAATGGCTTAAATTATAACGAAATGCCGCTTTTTTTTGCGGAACAACCAGCTTGGCAGTTGTGCCCGACTCCGATAAATTTGTTTCGTTTTTTTCGTATTTCACGCGCCAGAACATCGACAAGTTGCGTTGCGCGGCGTAATCAGCCTGAAACAGATAATCCGAACCAAAAGACGGAGAATCCACGCCAAATCTCGCCCACGGAAAAGCGTAACTGTCGGCGTAAGCGGAAACTTTCCATTTTTTTACCGGACGGATTTCCGTTCCGATATAAAATCCTTTTTCGTTGGTTATACGCGACTGTTCGGAAAAAGCTACGGCATAGAAAACGTCGTATTCGGGCGAGAAATAACGCTGGAGCAAAACAAGATTAACGGTAGAGACCGGATTAAATGCAAGCCCGTTCAAAGTCGCCAACGCAAAATTATTGGTCATAGCCGTTTCGCCAAAAAAATGGAATTTCCGCCATCGCGCCCTGTAATGTATGCCCGCTGTTGTTTGCTCCTTTCCTTCAAAATAAAAACGATTGTAAACCGACTTATCGGGAAGCAGTTCGTGGTCGAAAAAAGTATGAACCGCCGTCGCGCCTATTTGAATATTGCCGTAGTTGAACGTTATGTTTCCTCCCGCAACCTGTTCGTTGACGGTGTTTTTCTTGTTCACTTCGCTTTGAGTACGGTGCAAACCTGTTTTGTAAATGCTTGCGAAAGTTCCGTCAACCGTATCGCCGTCAATCTGTTTGTTTGAATAAAAAGCGGTAACGGTAAAATTCCCCGCCTGAACGGTCGCTCCCGCTCCGCGGAAAAACTGGTATTCGTTGGTCGAACTGTATTTCCTCAATCCCTGAGTGCGGGGCGAAACATTCAGTACGTAGGACGATTTTCCCATGCTGAAATCCTGCCGCAACGCTAATCCCTGTCCGAAATTGGCTTTAAAATCCCCGGCTACAATCGTTTTGAATTTCCCGAAATTATCCAATTGGAGGTATGCGGAATAAAAATCGTATCCTTTATGCGCCGCGCCCCAAAACTGCTCTCCCGCGTCTTTTTCCGCTGTGAATCCGGCTTGAATCCGGTTGGAAAAACGGAACCTGTAACGCAAGGAATTGTAATACGGACTTCCCGAGTATTTTTTGGCGTTTGTTTCTTCCGCTTTCTCGTCGCCGGGCGGTATCAGTTGATAACCCGCTTTCGCTTCAAGGTTTCTATCCAGCCGGAAAAGCAAGTCGTTTTTTCCGTATTTGAACATGTCGCGCCAATAAATTTTGCGGGCTTGCAACGCTTTTTCACCCACATATACGAAAGGAAGCATCCGGCGAATATCGGTCATATCCAAACCGTCAATCAGTTGCAATTCGTAAATGCTTTCCATTTTGCCCGCCTTGTAGATGTAATACAAGATGTTTTCCACCTGCATATCGGACAGGAAAGGCAGTTTTTCCAGTTCTTCGCGCGATGTTTCGTTGAGATTGATGGGCTGGTGAGCGAATTGGATCAAATCGTCGTAGAAACTGTCGAAATCAACCGCATCTTCCGATTCTTCGGCGTATTGTTCAAAAATATCGGCAATGATTTGATCGATGTTTTCATTACCATCTTGTGGATATAGACAAAAAGGAAGGAAAAGGAAAATAAAACAAAAATGCCTTTTAACTCCCCCGAAACAGGAGAATATCCATTGAAATCCGCTTTGAATGGATTTCTTTAAAAAAGCTGATGATTTTATTTTTGTTCGATTCATATTTGTATTAACCCTGTTTCCCCTTTCGGGGGTTAGAGGCTTCTTAAAACCGGTACGTTAACATCCCCAGCGTATTCAATCCCAAAACAGGATGCAACTCGCAGTTCAAATCGAAGACGAAGCCGGAAAAATCCGCGGCAAATCCAAGGCAGGGAACAAAATATTCAAAGCCGTAGCCTCCTGTCTTGATGGTAATTTGTTTGAGCAAGCGGTAATCGAATCCTGTGGCAAAACGGTAATTCGACGAGATTTCCCTGTCGATCTGCGTGCGCCAAGCCAAATCTTCGGAAAAGTAATATTCCGTTCCCAAGCTATAAACCGACGGCAGGCGTTGTTGTGCGTATTCCGTGGGCAGGTTTGTCTGGAAAGGATTGAAAGC
>JAISXQ010000006.1 GCA_031270425.1 Prevotellaceae bacterium
AGCGACAGCAATTCGAGAAACAGCAACAGGGGATATTCATATCAATAGAAAGTGCAGGGAATTAGCTGTCAATAGGAATATCTGGTTTGGAACAGCAGATTAAATAATGATTTCTACAACCAAAACGTATATCTGTTTGCCGGAGTGGGAGTGATTAACTCCAAGATTACGGATTTTAAAGGAACAATACGCTCAGGCGATACTTACAAGTCGGGAGTAACGGCTCCCATGCTTCCTTTGGGAATAGGTTATCATGCTAAAATCAATAGATTATCTTTCGGCGCGGAACTTGGCATACACTATGCGTTTACCGATTTTATAGACGGAATAAGTACGCGATATTCCAAATACAACGATGTGTTAGCTTTCCTTACTTTTACTCTTTCATATCAGATTTTTGATACAGGATGTAAGTGCAGGGTTATATGGAATTAATCCGCGGTGTATAAATAAAAATTCCAACCTTTTCCTCGCATCCGGCGGGAAGCGTTTATTAACGTATCGTCCTTAAATCGTAAGGCGTTTCCTGATAAACAAAATAATTCAGCCAATTGGTAAAAAGCATGTTGGCGTGGCTTTTCCAGCGCACGACAGGGGCGTTTTCGGGATTGTCGCCGCGGTAGTAGTTGCGCGGGATATTTATGGAAAGCCCTTTCGCCGCGTCTCTTTTGTATTCCGCATCCAGCGTGTTTACCGAATATTCGGAATGTCCGGTGATGAAAAACTCCCGGCCGTTGCGAGCCATTACGATATATACGCCCGACTCCGGCGATTCGGACAGAATACTCAATTCTGGATTTTTACGTATATCTTCGGCGCGAATTTCGGTATGCCGGCTGTGCGGTACGAAAAACTCATCGTCGAACCCCCGAAAAATAGGATTCAGCGGGTCGTTGACCGTATGCTTGAATACCCCGAACATTTTTTCGGGTAACGGATACTTCGGTATTTTGTAGTAGTGGTAAAGTCCAGCCTGCGCCGCCCAGCAGATAAACAGCGTGGAAGTAACGTGCGTATGCGCCCAATCGAATATCTTTTCCAGTTCATTCCAGTACCTCACTTCTTCAAAATCCAATTGTTCGACCGGAGCGCCGGTAATAATCATGCCGTCGTAGTTTTGCTTTTTTACCTGCCTGAATTTCTTGTAGAAAGCCGTCATGTGTTCAATCGGGGTATTTTTCGATGTATGGCTTTCCATCTGCATAAAGTCGATTTCTATTTGCAGGGGAGAGTTCGACAGCAAACGGATTAAATCTGTTTCGGTCGTAATTTTCAGCGGCATCAGGTTGAGAATAACGATTTTCAGCGGACGTATCTCCTGACTCGACGCCCTGTCCGAATCCATCACAAATATATTCTCTTTGCGAAGTATGTCAACCGCGGGTAATTTAACAGAAATATTTAATGGCATGGAAGAAAGTTTATAGTTTAAAGTTTATAGTTTAAAGTTTATAGTTTTTAATTACTGCGGCATTAGAAAAAATATGCTTGTTGTGCCCTATTATTTTAACTTTACTCGTTTACATCTCTTTCAACCAATATATTTGTTCTAAATACTTCCAGAACAATAACGTTCCCACCCTGGTCGATAAAATCATCGTTCGTTTTTGCTTCGACAATATGCCCGTTTACCTTTACTTTTCCCATGGGAGCCAAGCGGGATACCGCAACTCCCCTGTCGCCCACATTGACTTCCAAGTCTTTCAGCGGTTCTATTTTCGCATCAATATCCGTTTTCAGCGACATCTTGTCCAACATTTTCGACTTCATAAAAAGCCAGATGGAAATACCGGCAAACGCCAAACTTCCGGCAAGGGTGAGATGCCCCGCCGCAGGACTTATAAACGAATAGGCATAGAAAATAGCGCCGGCTACGAATAAAAAACCGGCAATTCCGGCAATCGAAATCCCCGGTAAAAAGAACAGTTCTATTAAGAAAAATACTACGCCGATAAGCAGCAGTACAAGAACAATAGTTATATCCATAACGGTTATGTGTTAAAAAGGAAGTAAAAGTACAAATTGTTTTTTGAATGGACAAATTTAGTACTTGAAATCCTACTTTTTATATATCTCCCCCTCATATCTCGACGATTGCGTAGGATTCACATCGGAAAGTATCTCTACCGCCAATGCTTTTTCTTCGTCGGTCGCTTTTGAAAACAGGCTGATCAGTTCGTCGGTTTTTGTTTCCATAAAAACGGATATGACAATCGCCGACGCCCGCGCCCTGTTCGTTTCGCGCAGCACCGGTATCCCCGACGCTATACGTGCGCGGGCGTTGGCTACGTTGGCTGACATCTCGTCCAAGCCTAAGCGGTGGTAATCGTAAAAATAATTGCGGTATTTTTTAAAGGTTTCGTCCATCAGGTTGTTCACCAGCGCGTAGCGGTTCCGGTTGCTTTGAAAAGCCTGCCAGCCCGACCAATCGGAACTTTGCGCCATATTTACAATATTTTCGGCGGACTGGAAAGCGGAAGTCCCCCCCAGACGGGCATAGGAATCCATATCGTAGCCGATAATGATGTAGCAATAATAAGCCAGCACCGCCGTAAGATTCGACGTCAGGGTATTGTTGTTTATTTCCAGTTGCTCGAATTCCTTGTATTCAAAAGTAAAACTCTGGTCGCGGAAATTAAAAAGAGGAGTCGTATAACTCGAATTGAAAACCGGACGGCGCGACTGGACGATTATTTCGCCCGAAAACATATCGCCTTCAACCGATTTGATAATAATATTCATATTGCACTCGATTTTTTCCGTATTGGCAAAAGTCATATTCGTCCACCGCCGGTTGTTTATAAATTCGGTAATACTCGTTTGAAGCGTATTAAAAACCGATTTATTTGTCCCCTGCACCTGGTCGGAGTTTATCTGCACATTGCAGTTCAACTCCTGCGCAACAACCGGAAGGCAGAAAAAACAGAAGAACAATATTGTTAAGTTAAATTTCATATCAATAAACGGAATGCGGTTTGGAGTTTATAGTTTAATGTTTAGAGAGTTTATAGTTTATAGTTTATAGTTTGATTATAAGTATGCAAGCAAAATTAATTTATATTATTTTTCTGAGTACATGACAAAAAATTGTTTTTTAGATATAAACCACAATAGGCACAATAGAACACAATAGATTTGCTAATTAATCTGTTGTGGTTAAAAAAATAATATAAACTAATTTCAAACACGTACTTAAATCCAATTATCTTAGCGAATCAGAATATCCCCGGTTCCAACTCCTCACCCCCACTATAAACTGTAAACTATAAACTATAAACTCTCTCTATTATTTCATTCACAATATCTTCGGCTACGCGGTTTTTGCTTTTCAGTTCAAAATCCTTTTGTCTGCCGTCAGGATAAAGGATAGATATTTTATTCGTATCGAAACCGAAGCCCGCCTGGTTGTCGTTGAGCGAATTGAGAACAATAAAATCGAAATTTTTACTTGCCAGTTTTTTGGCGGCATTTTCCCGTTCGTCGCTTGTTTCGAGCGCAAAACCGATTGAAAATTGCTTTTTTGTCTTCAAGCGCCCTACCGCAGCGGCAATATCCTGTGTGGGACTAAGTTCGAGCGTCAGATCCTGCTTTCCCCTTTTCAGCTTTTCTTTCGCGCTGCTGCGCGGCGTAAAATCGGCTACGGCGGCGCACAATATCGCTCCGTCTTGTCCGGGGAAATGCTCTGTAACCGCATCGTACATTTCCGCAGCCGATTCCACATCTATCCGTTTAATATTCGGATGCTGCGTTTTCAAATGCACCGGACCCGCCACCAACAGCACTTCCGCGCCGCGCGAGGCGCAGGCTTCCGCCAGAGCGAAACCCATTTTGCCCGACGAGTAATTACCTACAAAACGTACAGGGTCTATCTTTTCGTATGTAGGACCGGCGCTTATCAGTATTTTTTTTCCCGACAGGGGTTTCGGCGCAAAGAAATCCGACAGGAAACGGAGGATGTTTTCCGGTTCTTCCATGCGTCCCTTTCCGTCCAGCCCGCTTGCCAGTTCGCCCGAAGCCGGTTCGATAACGATATTGCCCAGCAATTTGAGTTTCGCCAGATTCGCCTGTGTGGCGGGATGCGCAAACATATCCAAATCCATTGCCGGAGCCACGAACACCGGACAGCGCGCCGAAAGGTAAGTCGTCAACAGCAGGTTGTCGGCAATGCCCTGCGCCATTTTAGCGATGCTGTTCGCCGTTGCCGG
>JAISXQ010000037.1 GCA_031270425.1 Prevotellaceae bacterium
TCTGCGGAGGCGCTTTCGACGGTATCGAAAAGAAAATCGCCTCGCGCCTCAATACCCGCGTGGTGGGCTATGGCGCATCGCAAAGTTCCGACCAAATCGACAGGGCAAACCTGCTGCAATATATTGCTCCGCAGGATTTGAAAGCCTTCGGGCTGATTCCCGAAATCATCGGGCGGCTGCCGATACTCACCTATCTGGAACCGTTGGACAGGACGGCGTTGCGCCGGATATTGACGGAACCAAAAAATTCCATCGTAAAGCAATACGTCAAACTGTTGAAAATGGACGATGTAGAGTTGCTTATCGAAGAAGACGTATTGGATTATATCGTGGATAAATCCATCGAGTTCAAGCTCGGCGCGAGGGGCTTGCGTTCTATTACCGAGATGATCATGATGGACAAAATGTATGAAATACCTTCGAAGAAAGTGAAAAAGCTAATCGTTTCACTGCCTTACGCCCAAAGTATTATCGAAAAAGCGAACGCCCACCGGTTGAAAATCGCTTAAAAACGAAAACAGGCTACCCGAATGAAGGGTAGCCTGTTTTTCTTATAAGTATTTCTTTGTTGTTTAGAACGCTAAACCTAAGGTTACATATAAATGATCGAGCGTTAAAGCGCTGTTTTCGGCAACAGTTTTATTACCCCACTGGTTCAACATACCCCAATCGTATCCGGCTTTCAGAATCAGACTGCTGAATTTAAGTCCGGCGCCAAGGCCTAATTTTATATCAAAAGGCGTCCTTTGTCCCAGTCCGTCTCCGTAATGTTTAATATGCACTGATCCTCCTGTTTTAGTGGATCCTGCCAAGGCATAAACAAATTTAGGCCCGGCAAAGCCGAAAACTTTAATATTGTCGGTTACGGGAACACCAAAGGTAACGCGAACAGGAAGATCCAATACATGATCCACCGATTTTGTGTTATCGCTTATTTTCTTCCAGGCATAAGTATAATTCAATCCCCAAAAAAGACCGATTCCTCCTTGAACCCCCATATCATAACCGATACCTGCCGAAACTCCATTTAGCGGCTCGCTTTCTGTGGAAATACCTCCTGTCTTTGTTGTTCCTGTTGTACTCAAATAACCTGCATTTACGCTTACTTGTGCATTAACGCCATAACTGATTGAAAGCAATGCAGCCATTACTAATGTCGTTTTTAATACTTTTTTCATTTTCATTTTTTTTGATTTAGTTTATAATAAAAATAATTTACTAAGTTTTTGTCCCTTCAAATAATGTGCCAATTGTAATAAAAGTGGAAAAAATTCTAAAAAAAACACTATAAAAACCGGTATTCTTCGCAGTTTTACAAACGTTGTCGACTACACAACCAGCATGGCGTCGCCATACACGCCGAACTTATACTGCTCTTTTATGGCAAGTTTGTATATGTCCATGATCAAATCGTAGCCGCCAAAAGCGGCGGTAAGCATCAGCAGAGTGGAAGAAGGCAGATGAAAATTAGTTACCAAGGCATTGGCTACCGTAAAGTCGTAGGGCGGAAAAATAAACTTATTTGTCCATCCGTCGAAGGATTTTATCCGTCCTTCGGTTCCGGCAACGGTTTCCAGCGCGCGCATAACCGTAAAACCTACCGCGCAGATATTCCTGCCTTCCCCCTGTGTTTTATTTACGGTATTTGCCGTCTCTACGGGCACAGTCATCTGTTCCGAATCCATTTTGTGTTTTGTCAAATCTTCTACATCAATATCGCGGAAGTTTCCCAAACTCATGTGCGAAGTCAGGAAAGTTCTTTCAATTCCTTTTATCTCCATGCGTTTCATCAGTTCGCGGCTAAAATGAATCCCCGCGGAAGGAACGGAAACAGCGCCTTCATTTTTCGCGAAAATAGTTTGGAAGCGCTCTGCGTCTTCCGGTTCCACAGGACGGCTGATATTTCGCGGAAGCGGGGTCTCTCCCAGGGCATAAAGTCCTTTTTTAAATTCTTCGTGTGGCCCGTCGAACAGAAAGCGCAAGGTGCGTCCACGCGAAGTCGTATTGTCAATCACTTCGGCGACAATAGATTCGTCTTCGCCGAAATACAGTTTATTCCCGATCCGTATCTTACGCGCCGGCTCCACCAACACGTCCCAAAGGCGCATTTCGCGGTTTAATTCGCGAAGCAGAAAGACTTCTATTTGCGCGCCTGTTTTTTCCTTGTTACCGTAAAGGCGGGCGGGAAACACTTTTGTATCGTTGAAAACGAACAAATCCTTTTCGTTAAAATAATCGAGAATATCTTTGAAGATTTTGTGCTCCACCTTCCCCGTTTTCCTGTGTACGACCAGCAGGCGGGATTCATCGCGGTGGACAGCCGGATGCTGGGCAATCAACTCTTCCGGCAAGTTGAATTTGAATTTAGACAGCTTCATAATATCTTATGTTTCTATTGTTTATATCGAATTAAATTATAGACAAGCAAGCGGCAAGCCGATTGATAAATTAACGAATTAACGAACTATTGTTTCAGACATTCTTCTTCTACATGCTTTATCAAATCGTCAATCTGCATACAGTCGCTCAGGCGGACGTCCCCGATGCGCGTTCTCTCCAACGCTGTTAAATGCGCTCCGCTGTCGAGGGCAACGCCAATATCGCGCGCTAATGCCCTTATGTAAGTCCCCTTGCTGCAAACAACCCTGATTTTCAGTATATTATTAGAAAAATCAAGTACTTCTATTTCATCAATAACCAGCAATTTGGGTTTTATTTCAACTTCCAAACCTTCGCGGGCATAATCGTAGGCTCTTTTTCCGTCAATTTTTACGGCGGAATAAGCGGGAGGCTTCTGCCATATTTCGCCGACGAACCGCGGGATTACCCTGTCTATCAATTCCCTGTCGATGTGTCCGGTCGGGAATGTAGCGTCCACAGGCAGTTCCAGGTCGAAAGACGGCGTTGTCGCTCCTAATTGCAATGTGGCTGTATATTCCTTTGTTTGATTCTGAAATTCCTCAATGCGCTTAGTAGCTTTTCCGGTACAAAGAATCAATACTCCTGTCGCCAAGGGATCGAGCGTTCCGGCATGTCCTACTTTTATTTTTTTTATTTTCAGCGTTTTTTGTATCTTCCACCGCAGTTTGTTTACTACGTTGAACGACGTCCAATGCAAGGGTTT
>JAISXQ010000114.1 GCA_031270425.1 Prevotellaceae bacterium
TCTCTTTTTTCGATGGGTATATTCGCCTTTTTTGGTATGTGGTGGCATATATTCCGGTCGGTTTTCCGGTGTTGAAAGAAGCAGCGGAAGAAATAAGCCGGAAGGATTTTTTCAACGAATTTACATTAATGGCATTGGCTACGATAGGGGCTTTCGCTATTAAGGAATATCCCGAAGCGGTGGCGGTAATGCTGTTTTATTCCGTCGGCGAATTGTTTCAAAACCACGCTGTAAATAAAGCTCAAAACAATATCAAAGCCTTGCTCGATGTACGTCCCGATATTGCTAACGTATTGAGGGATGGAGTTTTCCGCCCTGTGCATCCCGAAGATGTTTCCGTCGGTGAAACGATACAGGTGAAAGCCGGCGAAAAAGCGCCTTTGGACGGCACGATGATTTCCGAAGCAAGCAGCTTCAATACTTCGGCGCTTACGGGCGAAAGCAAGCCTTCCACCATTCGCAGGGGTGAAAAAGTGCTGGCGGGAATGCTCAACGAAGGTAAGGTAATCGAAATCAGGGTCGAAAAACTGTTTTCCGACAGTTCATTGGCAAAGATATTGGATATGGTTCAAAACGCGGCTTCGCGTAAAGCCAAAACGGAATTATTCATCCATAAATTTGCCAAAATATATACGCCTGCGGTTTTCTTCCTGGCATTGTTGATAACGTTTGTCCCGTATTTTTTTGTCGAAACCTATCTTTTTGCCGAATGGCTTTACCGCGCCCTGGTATTTTTGGTTATTTCCTGTCCCTGCGCCCTGGTTATTTCTGTTCCTCTGGGTTATTTCGGTGGGATAGGAGCGGCTTCGCGCAACGGTATCCTGTTCAAAGGAGCTAATTATCTGGAATTGATGACAACGGTTAATACCGTGGTGATGGACAAAACGGGAACGCTTACCAAAGGTGTTTTTAATGTTCAGGAAGTACATCCGGTTTCGATGGACAGGCAAGAGTTTGTAAATATGGCGGCGGCTGTCGAGAGCTATTCCAACCATCCTGTGGCAAAAGCCGTTGTCAAATACGCTGCCGGCTCAAAAAACGATTGTGAAGTAAGCGCTGTGGAAGAAATTCCCGGTCATGGGCTGATTGCCAAAGTAAATGGCGACGACGTTGCGGCAGGTAATGCGAAGATTATGAAAAAACTCGGCGTAACTTACAATTCGCAGATTGACGGTATTGTAGAAACCACTGTTTTAATAGCTGTAAATAAGACTTTTGCCGGACATATTGTTATTGCCGACGAAGTGAAAGAAGACGCTCGACAATCCCTTGTCGAAATGCGGCGTTTGGGCGTTCGCCGCACCGTAATGCTAAGCGGCGACAAGGATTCCATTGTGCAGAAAATTGCAAAAAAAATCGACTTGGACAGGGCTTACGGAAATTTACTGCCCGAAGATAAGGTTAGGCGCATCGAAGAGTTGAAAAAAGATGCAAACAACGTAATTGCCTTTGTCGGCGACGGCATCAACGATACTCCCGCCCTGGCGTTGAGCGATGTGGGAATAGCTATGGGAGGCATGGGAAGCGACGCGGCTATCGAAATAGCCGACGTTGTGATACAAACCGACCAGCCGTCGAAAATAGCGGCGGCTATCCGCATTGCCAAGGCAACCAAACGTGTTGTGATACAAAACATAAGCATGGCTTTGTCGGTTAAGGCTCTTGTGCTGTTGTTGGGAGCTTTGGGGATTGCTTCGATGTGGATGGCTGTGTTTGCCGACGTTGGGGTGGCATTGTTGGCAATTCTTAATGCCATGCGTATTTTGAATAAAAAATTTTAATAACGAGGAAATTAGCGCACGGATAAACACAGATTTTTAGATTATTTGCAACTCAAAAAGAATCTCACAACGATTCATAATTCAAAAAAATTAGTTGTTTGGTAAAGCTACCGGCTTGCGAAAATATAAAATGTTTTCAGCATTTGCATAAAACAGACGGTTAAAATAACGGAAAGTTGCGCAAAAACAATTATCTTTGCAACAATATCCATGTAATGAACGAACATCTGCATATAAGTATAAAATTAGGTGCAACATATCTGTTGTACGGAGGTTTTACTTTTAAAAAACAGTTGAACCAATATGAATTCGCAAAGAAATTTATATTGGTTTTTTTATGTTCTGTAACTCGTGAACTATAAACAAACTATAAACTAAAACTTTAAACTTTACTAAAACTATAAACTACAAACTATAAACTACAAACTCATAAATCATGCCTAACAACAAAAGTTTAGTTGCGATTTCCGATTACGACAAGGACGAAATCCTTGAAATTCTTGATTCCGCAGCCGGTTTTGAAGCCTCGCCCAACCGGAAAACATTGAGCGGAAAAGTTGTTGCAACCCTGTTTTTCGAGCCTTCTACGCGCACCCGTTTGAGTTTCGAGACGGCGGTTATCCGCTTGGGCGGTTCGGTTATCGGCTTTTCGGACGCCGCCACAAGCAGTTCGTCGAAAGGCGAAACCTTGAACGACACCATCCGTATGGTAAGTTCCTACGCCGACGCTATTGTGATGCGCCATCCGCTCGAAGGCGCGGCGCGTTATGCCTCCGAAATTTCTCCTATCCCCATTATCAACGCCGGCGACGGCGCCAACCAGCATCCGTCGCAAACTTTGTTGGATTTGTATTCGATAAAAAAAACGCAGGGAAGGCTCGAAAACCTGAACATCTGTTTGGTCGGCGATTTGAAATACGGACGCACGGTTCATTCGCTTATTATAGCCATGTCGCATTTTAATCCCAATTTTAAATTTATTGCGCCCGAAGAGTTGAAAATGCCGGAAGAATATAAGGTGTTTTGCCGTAAAAACGGTATTCCGTTTACCGAGTCCGCCGAATTGGCGGATAATTTCGCCGACGCCGATATATTGTATATGACGAGGGTTCAGCGCGAACGTTTCCAGGATTTAATGGAATACGAGCGGGTTAAAAACGTATATACTTTGCAAGACAGCATGCTTGAAAACTCGAAACCGAACATGCGCATATTGCATCCGCTTCCCCGCGTGAACGAAATAAATCCCGATGTGGACTCAAACGAAAAAGCTTATTATTTCCGGCAGGCGCAAAACGGATTGTACATTAGGCAGGCGATTGTAAGCAAAGTGTTGGGGATTTGAGAGGATAGGAGACAGGAGTAAACAAATTAATCTTGAAATTTAGAATCTCGACAGCTATCGGGAGAAATCATAAACTGTCCTGCTTTTCAAGCAAGACACTGATATATATCCGCGCCGACAGGGTGTATCTTTTTCGTGTAAATTGGCTACACCGAACGTTATTTCGTGGATAAATTACTTTTGAGACAGCCTCTCGGCTTGGTACAAATCCGCTTTATCTAATTCTTTGCTTTTTCTCTCAGCAAAGCGAAATCTATCACTTCCATCAAGTCGTTTACGTAATGGAATTTTAATCCTTTCAGGTAAACGGCTTTTATTTCTTCTATGTCCTTCCGGTTGGCGGCGCAAAGGATAATATCCGTTATTCCGGCGCGTTTGGCGGCAAGAATTTTTTCTTTTATTCCCCCGACCGGCAAAACCCGTCCGCGCAACGTAATTTCTCCCGTCATGGCAAGGTTTTTACGCACTTTCCGTTTGGTAAAAGCCGAAGCCAAAGCCGTCGCCATGGTAACGCCCGCCGACGGTCCGTCCTTGGGTATCGCCCCTTCGGGAACGTGTACGTGTACATTCCATTCGTCGAACAAAGCGCTGTCGATGTTTAGCTGGTCGGCATGGGCTTTAATGTATTCCAATGCCAGCATAGCCGATTCCTTCATCACATCTCCCAAATTTCCGGTCAAGGTTAGCTTGGGCGATTTGGAGCGGCTTAAACTCGATTCCACCACCAAAATTTCGCCGCCGACACGAGTCCAAGCCAGTCCGGTTACAACGCCGGCGTATTTGTTGCCTTCGTATTTTTCGTTGTTGTAGCGTGGCGCGCCCAAGTATGTTTTCAGGTCGGCTTCGTTGATGTTTATATTATACGGAATGTTTCCCGCTACATTTTTAGCCACTTTGCGCATCACTCCGGCTATTTGCCGGCTCAACTCGCGGACGCCGGATTCGCGCGTGTAATTTTGAATCAACAACTGGATGACCGGTTTTTCCAACATAAACTGTTCATCCGTCAGACCGTGGTTTTTCAATTCTTTCGGAAGTAAATGCTTGCTTGCGATTTCGATTTTTTCCTCCTGGGTGTAACCGCTCACTTCAATCAACTCCATGCGGTCGAGCAGGGGAAGGGGAATTGTTCCCGGATTATTTGCCGTAGCGATGAACATCACTTTCGAGAGGTCGAAATCCACATCTAAATAATTATCGTGAAACGCCAGATTTTGTTCCGGATCCAGCACTTCGAGCAGCGCCGACGAAGGGTCGCCCTTGTAATCGGCTGAAACTTTGTCTATTTCGTCCAATACGAAGACCGGATTCGACGATTCGGCTTTTTGAATGTTTTGGATAATGCGCCCCGGCATTGCGCCGATATAGGTGCGGCGGTGTCCGCGTATTTCGGCTTCGTCGTGCAATCCGCCCAGCGAAACGCGCACGTATTTACGGTTGAGCGCTTCGGCGACAGATTTTCCGAGCGATGTTTTACCTACTCCCGGAGGACCGTAGAGGCAGATAATCGGCGATTTCATATCCCCTTTCAATTTCGACACGGCAAGGTATTCGAGGATGCGTTCTTTTACCGTTTCCATGCCGGAATGGTCTTTATCCAAAATGCGCTTAGCCTTTTTCAGATTGAAAGAATCTTTTGTATATTCATTCCAAGGCAGGTTGAGCATTGTTTCGATGTAATTCAGTTGCGTGGAATAATCGGGCGAATGTGGACTTATCCGTTCCATTTTTTTCAACTCGCGGTCGAAGGTTTTCGCTACGTTTTCGTTCCATTTCTTTTTTTTCGCCCGTTCGCGGAAATTATCCACGTCCGGTTCTAACGAATTTTCGCCCAGTTCGCTTTGGATGGTCTTCATTTGCTGATGCAGGAAATATTCGCGTTGTTGCTGGTCGATGCCTTCTTTGGCTTTATTTTGAATAGCCATTTTTATCTCGACCATCTGCGCCTCTTTGCTCAGCAGTTCCAGTAATTGGTAGCCGCGCTCCGTTACGTCCGATATTTCGAGCAAGCGTTGTTTTTCCTTTACGTTAAATCCTAAATTAACGCAAATATAATTGATTAAAAAAGCCGGACTTTCAATGTTCCTGATAGCGAAGGATATTTCGGGGGGAATAATGCCCGAATTGGTAATGATTTTGGACGTCAAATCTTTAATCGACGAAATAAGCGCCAGGCACAGGTGGTCTTTCGTATCGGGAATTTTATCGTCGAGCAAGTTCGCACGAGCCTGCATAAAGGGCTTTTCGGTAATCAATTCGCCCAAACGGAAGCGTTTTTTACCTTCGAGGATGACGGTTGTCGATCCGTCGGGCATTTCGAGAATGCGTACGATGCGGGCTACCGTACCTGTTTGATACAATTCGTCAATTGTCGGGTCTTCCACTTTTTTGTCGAGTTGCATGCAAACCCCGATTAATTCGTCGTTTTCCTGAGCCGCCCGCACAAGTTTCAAGGATTTTGAACGCGCTACGGAAACCGGAAGTAATACTCCGGGATAAATTACCATGTTGCGTAAAGGCAGGATGGAAAGAATTTCCCCCGATTGCAAATTTAATTCGGAGGAAGGCTCATCGAGCGATATAACAGGAAACATGTCCGATTCGTCCATTATTGCCTCATCGGAAAAAACATGATCAAAAAGATTACTCATGGTCAAATTGTCTATTTGTTTATGCCATATTGGCAGGCGTTACGGGCATTGTTGTATTATAATGCCGTAAATGTGCGTATTTAATTAGCCGTAATTCAGCGCTTTGGCTATTTTTTGCAACTCTACCCATTATGTTTTGTCAATAGTTATGCCATAAATTTAGCGGTAATTTTAAAACTCGAATATTTTCCTCGTCCAAATTTTTTTATAATAAATTTCATCATTCTTCTTTTATATAAAAATTTGTTTTATCTTTGGGGCAGGAAAAGTCATAATACTAATTATATACGTTTTTTATTGACATTTTCTTGGGAAAAACCGGCAACGGCATCAAAAAAAAACGGAATAATGATGTTTGTAGTTTTGATTACTGTTGTCAAAATTGAAGGTTTGCCCGTAAGTTTGAATATGAATTGAAAATACCGTAAACACGGTATATAAAACACCGCTAACGTGGTATTGCGCGGTCTTTTCGGAACGCATAATTTTGCAATGTTAAAAATTCGTAATTTTATTTTGCCTGTTTTTAAACAATAGAAAGATTTTGAACGTATATTTTATTTTGAATTGCGTTAGCCAAATTAAGAAACTGCCCTAAGCAACCCCAAATCCTGCAAAACACAACATATTAATTTATTTATTATTTTTCATGATGAACGACATTACATTTAAGGAAATAACTTTTTGCAAGAGAATAACAACATATACAGTACTATTATTCTTGATGTCAGTTGGTATTGTTCATTCGCAAGAGCAAGAGAGACAGGAAATTATCATGGGAAAAGTAGTTGATGCGAAGCATGAACCGCTTGCCGGCGTTCTTGTGCGGATTCATCGCGAGGCTTCCACTATTACCGACAGCAAAGGAATATTTATGCTGCGGGCTGTGGTAACGCCGTCCACCGAAATAACTTTTTCTTTTATCAGCATGAAAAGGCTGACCGTAGAATTGTCCACCCGTCCTAAAAAAGGCGAATGGCTCATTGTGATGGAAGAGGAGCACACCGACCTGGACGAAGTGGTGGTTACAGGTTATCAAAACCTCCGCAAAAACGAATTAACCGGCTCAATAAAACAGATAAAGCCGGAAGATTTTATGCAAGCCTCCAAGCTGTCGATCGACCAGATGCTTGCCGGGCAAGTCGCCGGTATGATGGTAACGACCGCGTCGGGCGAACCGAGCGCAACGCCCAAGATACGCATTCGCGGAACATCGTCGCTTTACAGCAATAAGGCTCCGCTTTGGGTGCTCGACGGTATCATTCTCGACGACGTTGACCCGAACAACAGCATCGACTATTCCAATCTCGACGGCGACGACGCAGCCTACCTTATCGGCAACGCCATTGCAGGCATCAACCCGCAGGACATCGAGAGCATTAACGTGCTGAAAGACGCGGCGGCAACGGCTCTTTACGGCGTGCAGGCTGCCAACGGCGTGATTGTAGTAACTACCAAAAGGGGACGTGTCGGTGCGCCGCGCGTGTCGTACAACACAAACGTTACGCTCAATGCACGCGACCGTTATTCCGATTTCAACCTGATGGACGCTTCGGAACGCATTCGCCTGTCCTACGAAATCGAACAATTGCAGATTCCGCGCGGATACTATTCCACCGACGTGGGTTACGAAGGGCTTCGCTATCAGTTGAACAATAAAGGCGAATTTGAGGGACGCGCCATCCGAGGCGTAAATAGTTTTAACGAGGCGCTCCAGCGCATGTGGGAACGCAATACCGACTGGTATGATGTGCTTTGCCGCGATGCGTTGAGCCACAATCACACCGTTAGCCTTACGGGCGGCAACGAGAATACGACCTATTATGCTTCATTAGGATACGCCAATTCGCAGGGAACGTCGCTTGGCAGCGAAGCCGTCCGCTATACGGCGATGACCAAGCTTTCCTCGTGGCTGAGTGAAAAGTTGTATGTCAACTTCCAACTCAATGGAACGGTGAACGACAATACCGGATTCTACGGCGCCACTCCCGATAAGTGGGCTTATACCACTTCGCGCACCATTCCGGCGTATTACGACAACGGCGAACCGTTTTATTACCAGCCCAACGAAAGCGACCATACCGTTTCGCCGATAACGCTCAATTATTTGAACGAAATGGCGAAAACAGGTTCAAAAGGCAAGCAGTCGCAACTGACCGGCAAGCTGGATCTTCGATGGAATATTTGGGATAAACTGCGTTACGAATTTAGCGGCTCCATGCGCGAAGTGATTGCTACAACCACTTCGTGGGCAACGCACGATTCGTATGCGGCGGCTACCGCGCGGGGGTATAACTACGGCGACCCGCTTGTCGCCCCCGGCAGCGCCAAGGAAAAGGCGTCGAAACTGCCTTACGGCGGGATATATAACGGCGGATATTCCGAACAGCGTTCGTATGCCCTGCGCAACCAACTGGCTTACGAAAAGGAAGTGGTGAAGAACCATGTGATAAGCGC
>JAISXQ010000172.1 GCA_031270425.1 Prevotellaceae bacterium
ACGAGCCTTCGTTACCTCGCAAAATCACGGCTTTGCAGTGGATAACAATACATTGAGCGACGAATGGGAGCCGTTGTTCGTAAATATGAACGACGGAACCAACGAAGGCATCCGCCACAAAACGAAACCCTGGTTTTCGGCGCAGTTCCACCCCGAAGCAACTTCGGGACCGACCGATACGCAGTTTTTGTTCGATGTGTTTCTCAATCTCCTGAAAAAAGCCTCAGCTCCCTCTAACTCCCCCGAAGAGGAAGATTTTTTGCGGGCTGCATTTAACGAATTTTTGCCGGATAATGAAATTGCCCAACCATTCCCTTCTTTGAGGAAATTAGATGGGGCTGAGGGGCTTAGAGCTAAAGTATTGCTTCTTGGTTCGGGCGCGTTAAAAATCGGCGAGGCGGGCGAATTCGACTATTCCGGTTCGCAAGCCCTCAAAGCCTTGAAAGAGGAAGGCGTAGAAACGGTGCTGATTAATCCGAATATTGCTACCGTGCAAACATCCGAAGGCATTGCCGATAAAGTGTATTTTTTGCCTGTAACGCCCGATTTTGTAGAGCGCGTGATTGAAAAAGAACGCCCTGACGGTATTTTCCTTTCCTTTGGCGGGCAAACAGCCCTCAATTGCGGGGTGGCTTTGTATAAAAATAAAATTCTCGAAAAATATAATGTCCGCGTTCTTGGAACGCCTGTACAGTCGATTATCGATACGGAAGACCGCGAAATTTTTAATAAAAAGCTGTCCGAAATTAATGTGAAATACATTAAGAGCGAGGCTGTTACCAATTTGAAGGATGCTCTAAACGCCGCCAACGAACTCGGTTATCCGGTAATTGTACGCGCGGCTTACGCTTTGGGCGGTTTGGGAAGCGGGTTTTGCGACAACGACAGGGAACTGAAAGCGGTTGTCGAAAAAGCGTTCTCCTATTCGCCGCAGGTGCTGGTCGAAAAATCGCTTAAAGGCTGGAAAGAAATCGAATACGAAGTGGTGCGCGACAGGTACGACAACTGCATCACGGTGTGTAATATGGAAAACTTCGACCCGCTCGGCATCCATACGGGCGAAAGTATTGTCGTTGCTCCGTCGCAAACGCTTACCAATCAGGAATATCACTGGCTGCGCGAATTAGCCATGCGCATCGTCCGCCACATCGGTATAGTAGGGGAGTGCAACGTTCAGTACGCTTTCGATCCTGTTTCGGAGGATTACCGCGTAATCGAGGTAAACGCCCGCCTGAGCCGTTCTTCCGCCTTGGCGTCCAAAGCAACAGGCTATCCCTTAGCATTTGTAGCGGCAAAACTGGGCTTGGGATACGGACTGCCCGAACTGAAAAATTCCGTTACAAAAGATACGACGGCTTTCTTTGAACCCGCGCTCGATTATATTGTTTGCAAAGTTCCCCGCTGGGATTTAGGCAAGTTTCACGGAGTTTCGCGCCTTTTGGGCAGTAGCATGAAATCGGTTGGCGAAATTATGGCTATCGGTCGTTCTTTCGAGGAAGTGATACAGAAAAGCCTGCGTATGATTGGCTTGGGGATGCACGGATTTGTGGCGAACAAAGCTTTTTATGTCGACGATTTGGATAAAGCGTTGGCGCAACCTACCGACCGCCGTATTTTCTATTTGGCGCAAGCCCTGCACGAGGGTTATAGCATCGACCGCCTCTACGAACTGACAAAAATTGATAAATGGTTTCTGCATAAGTTGAAACGCATTGTCGATTTGGAACTCGAATTGGGCAGCTATAATAAACTTGAAGAATTGTCCGACGAAATGCTTCGCACAGCGAAAGAAGCGGGATTTTCGGATTTTCAAATAACCCGTTTGGTAAAGAAATCGAATACCGATACTATTGACGAAGATATAAAACTGACCCGCGCTTACCGGAAAAGCAGGGGAGTGCTGCCTGTTGTAAAGCAGATTGATACGCTTGCAGCGGAATATCCGGCGCAAACCAACTATCTCTACCTCACTTATGGCGGTACGGCAAGCGACGTTAACTATTTGGGCGACCATCGTTCGGTGGTGGTGCTCGGTTCGGGCGTTTACCGCATCGGCTCGTCGGTCGAGTTCGACTGGTGCGGGGTAAATGCCGTGAATACCATTCGCAAGGAAGGGCTTCGCTCGGTAATGATTAATTATAATCCCGAAACCGTATCGACCGACTACGATATGTGCGACCGCCTTTATTTCGACGAACTGAGCTTCGAGCGCGTAATGGATATTATAGAAATGGAAAATCCGATGGGAACGATTGTTTCTACCGGAGGACAAATACCCAATAACCTGGCACTTAAACTGGCAGATGCGGATGTGAAAATTTTGGGAACTCAGGCAAAGGATATTGACCGCGCGGAAGACCGTCATAAATTCTCTTCAATGCTCGACGAACTGGGTATTGATCAGCCCCGTTGGAAGGAATTAACTACCTTCGACGATGTTAATGAATTTGTCGAACGCATCGGATTTCCTGTTTTGGTGCGTCCGTCTTACGTTCTTTCCGGCGCGGCAATGAACGTTTGCCACGATAAGTCGCAACTCGAAAATTTTCTGAAATTAGCTACCGAAGTGTCGAAAAAACATCCGGTCGTAATTTCCGAGTTTATCGAACGCTGCAAGGAAATAGAAATCGACGCGGTAGCGAAAGAGGGTGAAATTGTGGCTTATGCCATTTCGGAACATGTCGAATTTGCCGGCGTACATTCGGGCGACGCAACAACGCAGTTTCCGCCGCAAAAAATCTATGTGGAAACCATTCGCCGGATAAAAAATATAGCGCGCCAAATAGCTAAATCGCTGAATATATCCGGTCCTTTCAACATACAGTTTTTAGCAAAGGATAATTATATCAAAGTCATCGAATGCAACCTCCGTTCGTCCCGGAGCTTCCCATTCGTATCGAAAGTGCTTAAAATTAATCTGATTGAGTTGGCGACGAAAATCATGCTTGGGATTCCGGTCGAAAAACCCGAAAAATCGGCTTTCGATCTCGATTATGTCGGCATCAAAGCGTCGCAATTCTCCTTTGCCCGCTTGCAGCAAGCCGATCCTGTCTTGGGCGTGGATATGGCTTCAACCGGCGAGGTGGGCTGTATCGGCGACGATTTCCCGGAAGCGATTTTAAAGTCGCTGCTTTCGGTCGGTTACCGCATTCCCGAAAAAACCGTGCTTATTTCTTCGGGCGAAACAAAATCGAAAGTGGATTTGTTAGATGCCTGTGCGCTTTTGCAAAAGAAAGGCTACGAGCTTTATGCAACTCGCGGGACGCAACGATTCTTAAAAGAAAACGGCGTGGAAAGTACGGCGGTACAATGGCCCGACGAAGAAGGCGAATTGAATGTGAAAGATATGATTTCGGAAAAAAGATTCGATTTGGTGATTAACATACCGAAGGACAATACGAACCGCGAATTGGAAAACGATTATACCATTCGCCGTATGGCTATCGACTTTAATGTTCCGCTGCTGACTAATGCGCGTTTAGCAAGCGCGTTTATCAACGCCTTCTGTACCTTATCATTGGAGGATATAAAAATAAAAAGCTGGGACGAATAT
>JAISXQ010000178.1 GCA_031270425.1 Prevotellaceae bacterium
CGGACATTCGTTGAGCCTCGAAGTTCATTTGTTCGGTTTCGATAAAGATATTTATGGACAGCGTTTGACTGTCAGCGTCCTTTGGAGGATAAGGGACGAAAAAAAGTTTGCTTCGATAGACGAACTTGTCGCCCAACTTCACATGGATAAGCAAAATGTTATCGAATTTTTGTACATTTGCGTTGTAAAGTAATAAAATAATAAGATGGAAAAAAAAGAAAATCAACTGAACATCGAACTTTCGGCAGAAGTAGCCGAAGGCACTTATTCCAACCTTGCGATTATTTCGCATTCCTCGTCCGAATTTGTAGTCGATTTTATCCGCATCATGCCCGGTACGCCGAAAGCGAACGTTAAATCCCGCATCATTCTTACGCCCGAACATGCAAAGCGTTTGTTTTTTGCCCTGCAAGACAATATTGCCAAATACGAGCAGCAGAACGGCAAAATAAAATTGTCTGATAACAACCAAATTCCGCCCGTTCCAATGGGTTTCGGAGGCGGCGAAGCCTGATGGTCTGTACTGTTTGTTCATTTACTATTTACCATTTATATATGTCCGGCGGATTTTTTCAATGGAGCAAAGCAAAATTAAAGGGCACGCAGCCCTGTTGACGGCGAATATCATTTTTGGGTTGAATTTGCCGGTAACCCGTTCGCTAATACCCGAAACATTCAGTCCTTATGTGTTGACCATGTTTCGGATGTTTGGCGCGGCGGCGTTGTTCTGGCTTGTTTCTTTGTTTGTGCGGAAAGAGGAAGTTCCCCTCAAAGACAAAGGAAAGCTGGCTCTTGCTTCGCTGTTCGGAATCGTATTGAATCAGGTTCCCTTTTTGGTGGGGCTTTCGTACACTTCGCCCGTCGACGCGTCCATTGTTGTTACGTTGCTGCCGGTTTTTTGCATGATCATGGCTGCTTTTGTGCTGAAAGAGCCGATTACATGGAAAAAAGCCGCCGGAGTGCTGGTTGGCGCGTCGGGGGTTTTACTTCTGATACTCGGACAATATCCGGCGTCGGGCGTTAAGCCGGACAACAGCATACTGGGAGATTTGATAATCTTTATTTCGGTAACTTCGTTTGCTGTTTACCTCACCTTTTTCAAAAGCCTTATTTCGCGTTACAGTCCGGTTACATTAATGAAGTGGATGTTTTTATTCGCGTCGCTTATTTGTATTCCGTTTTATTCCGGCGATGTATTGTTGGTGGATTACGCCGCGTTGAGTGCGGATGTTTATTGGAGGGTGGCGTTCATTGTGGCTTGTTCCACTTTTTTTACTTTTATGCTGATTCCCATCGGGCAAAAAACGCTCCGTCCCACAACAGTAAGCATGTATAATTATTTACAACCGATAGTGGCTTCGCTGGTAGCCGTCGCGCTCGGCATGAGTTCCTTCGGATGGGACAAAGCGCTGGCGGCGGCGCTTGTGTTTGCGGGAGTTTATTTGGTTACCAAGAGTAAATCGAGGGCGCAAATGGAGAAAGAAAAAGCGGAAATGAGCGGTAGTTAAGCCGTTTCGACACCATGCATAAAAAAGATTTGCTTTTACTCTTTGTTATGCTGAATCTTTTTACGTATTTTTGTTCTGTTTTTATAGAAAACAGAAAGTCAGAAGGTTTCAAAAATCAGCCATGAGATATATACGAATACACAAAGAGGGCAAAATAATTTTGTTGGGGCTGTTGTTTATTTTGTTCATTTTTAATTTAATAGTTTTTGCGCTGAATACAGGCGGGCGGATATTTGCGGTTAATACTGTTTTTTCGGCGGTTATTTTTGCGTTTTTTGCCTATTTTTTCCGCAATCCGTCGAGGATAATAGAAATCGACGACCCCAGTTTGGTAATAGCTCCGGCGGACGGTAAAATCGTAGTTATCGAACCGGTGGAAGAACATGAGTATTTCGGAAGCGAGAAACGCATACAGGTTTCTATCTTTATGTCGGTGTTCAATGTACATGCCAATTGGTATCCTGTTTCGGGAATGGTACTGAAATCAGTTCACCACGACGGCACTCATCATGCCGCCTACCTGCCGAAAGCGAGTTCCGAGAACGAACGTTCGACGGTAGTAATCGAAACGCCGGCAAAAACACGGATTTTAGTCCGGCAGATAGCAGGCGCACTGGCGCGGCGCATTGTAACTTATGCGCACGAAGGAAAGCCCTGCCACGTAAACGAACACCTCGGATTTATAAAATTCGGTTCGCGCGTCGATATTTTTTTTCCGATGGACGCCGAAATTTTTGTAAAAGTGGGTGAAAAAACCGTAGCAAACGAAACCATTATTGCCCGTTTGAATGAATAAATTGACTTTTGAGGAAGCGCAACGGCAAGTTGACGAATGGATAAAAAAATACGGCGTCCGCTATTTCGGGGAACTTAGCAATTTAGCCATTCTTACGGAAGAAGTAGGCGAACTGGCGCGTATCATCGTCAGGAAATACGGCGATCAATCCTTTAAAAAATCGGACGAAAACGCGAATTTAGCGGATGAAATGGCGGATGTGTTGTGGGTGTTGATTTGTTTGGCAAACCAGACGGGAGTAAATTTGACGGAAGCTTTTGAGAAAAATATGCAGAAAAAAACTTCCCGCGACAAAGAACGCCACCGGAACAATCCGAAGTTAAAAAAATGTGATGATGTGATGATGTGATGATGTGATAATGTGCTGATGTGATAATGTGCTGATATGCTGATGTGCTGATGTGCTGATGTGATAATATGCTGATGTGATAATATGATGATGTGATAATGTGATGATGCGATAATATGATGATGTGACAATTAAAAATTCGCATCCAACTGACTATAAACTCCAAACTCCAAACTCCAAACTATAAACTCCAAACTCCAAACTATAAACTCTAAACTCTCAACAAATTATGGCAAAATTTACTGAATTATTCAAACTGTATAACATAAAGCAGGACGACGACGCTATCAAACAGGATATTGACCGGATACTGGCGGCTCATTACGCCGGAAACGATAATGCGGATGTTTACAAGCAATGCCTGAGTTTTATCGACCTGACT
>JAISXQ010000223.1 GCA_031270425.1 Prevotellaceae bacterium
TAATGTCCAACAACGTCGTAATACTGTTTTTGCGTAACCTCATACTTGCCGATGTAAAAATCGCTGAGCGTAACCTGATGCGCCGGTTTTTCGTCGGGTTTAATAATGCCGTCGCTGCCCTGCGTGTAGGTTCCGCCTTCCACAAATACGAGTTCAATACCGTCGTTGAATGTGAGATTCCCTGTTTTTCCCAGATCTGGATTATTATTTCCGTTGCCTTTTTCGCAAGATGTAACTAAACTTGCCGCCGCGCCTGACACAAGCAGCGTAGCGAATAAAATACTTTTCGTTTTCATATTTTTAAAAAAATTAATTAATAAATAGAGAGTTTTTAAATAGAGATTATTTGTATTCCCCCCGTCTAAAAAGTCCACGAATTACACGAATTTACACGAAAAATATTCATGTAAATTTGTGTAATCGGCTACGCCAAACATTGTTTCGCGTAATTGGCTACGCCAAACGTTGTTTCGTGGATAAATTACTTATTGGACGCCCACTTTTAGGTGTTGATTAATATCCCGGATTCTGTCCGTCAATTCCGAGCGGCGTGTATTTTTCGCTTAACGGAATGGGGAAGCGGTAGAATTTACCTTTGATATTAGCCACTTTTTTATGCAAGTGCAGATTAATACGCTTGTAAAACGCAAAGCGGGTCGGGTCTGCCGAAATACCGTTGTACGAATAGGCATTAAACTGTGCTTGGTTGCTGTACACGTCCTTATAGTATTCATACGCAGGGACTTTGTTTTTTATGGACGAAATCAAGGTTCTCCAGCGTACAAGGTTCAGCCAGTGTTTTTGTTCAAAAGCCAATTCGTTAAGCCATTCCTGCTGTATGGCGGCTTCGTTGATTGTTCCCAACTCGTCCACGCCGGCTCTTTTGCGGACTTCGTTTACCGCCGCCAAACCTTTGTCTCCGTTGTTGGCGTACCATTGCGCTTCTGCTTTTATCAGGTACACTTCGGCGAGGCGGTAGTCAATGTGGTCGATGTTGTTCGGCTGGTTAGGCACGGCATTGATAGTGCCCGAACCGTCGCGGTGTACCCATTTCCCGGGACGCACGATAGAAAGAGGCCAGGTTAACGTATCTACGTTGCCGTCTTGGAAAGCGACTTTTGTAGCGTAAGAATATAATTGCCGCTCGTCACTCGCCGGTAAGCCATAGCCGCCTTCGTTCGCGCCCTTTTCATACAGTATATCCGCCCATTGAATATGCGGGTCGGCGCGTTCGTCCTTGGGCCAAGTATAGCCGCAATGCGTTTGGTGGTTACCCTGCGCGTCGAGTCCGTCGCCGTCGTGATGAATGCTAAAAATAACTTCGTCGTTATTTTCGTTGCCTACGCCCCAAATATTGTTGAAATTGGGCAATATCCGGTACTTATTACTGCTGATAACCTCATTTGCGTAGCTGATGGCTTTTGCTAATTTGGCGTTATCTACCGCCGGTTTTGCGGGATCCGTCGTACTGTTTACGATAGCTTCCACGTCGCTTTGCGTAAGCGGTTTTTGTCCCCACGTAAGGTAGAGTTTTGCCAAAATGGTTTTGGCGGCAAGTTGCGAAGGAACAGATTTGTCGGCGCTGTATTCCGGCAGCTTAGCTATCGAAGCTTCCAAATCGGCGGCTGCCTGCACATAAACATCTTCCACCGACTTGCGCGTGGTTTTTTCGCTGTCCGAAGCCGGATAATTGAGAATAAGAGGCACTTCGCCGTAATACTGCACGAGTTTGAAATAGTCGTAACCGCGGATAAACTGTGCGCGCGCAATCAAAGTTTCCTTACTTAGCGCCGTCGTGCTTACTTTTTCTGAGTCAGCTTTCCCGATACGGTCGATAGCCGTATTTGCGGCAGAAATACTGCTGTACAGACGATTGAAAATCTTGATGGCATACCAGTTGCTTGGTTCTGTTTCCAAAATAGAAACCTGTGGACCATCTTTTGTTTCGTCTTTTTCTTCAAAACAAACCGTTGTTTCGGTAGCCGATTCCAAAAAGAAGGAATAGGACGAACTCAAGGTTTGCAACGGACCATAAACGGCGTTGACCAGCTGAGAAGCTTCTGCGGATGTTTCGGGAACAGGCACTAACAGTACTTGATCTGTTCCGCCGTCGTTTTCATTGGGGTCGCACGAATACAGTGCAACCGAACTAACTGCTACGGCAGCAATAGCCGCCAAACTAAAAAAATTCTTTTTCATAACTAAAAAAATTAAATTGTTAATAAATAAAAAAACATTAATAAATAAAAATTGTTAATAAATAAAAATGAATTAAAAACTTGTTTATACTTAAAAAACTGATTTATAACTGTATATCATAACTTTTTCCCTGTTGTCCGGCAATCGAATTTAAAACGTTATTCCCGCCCCGAACAAAAACGTCCGCGAAACAGGATAGGCTCCCGTATCTATTCCGCCTGCTATTTCAGGGTCGTAACCATTGTATTTTGTCAGCGTCAGCAGGTTTTGTCCGGTGGCGAAAATGCGTATTTTTGTTTGTAACATACTAATTTTCAACGGCAAGGTGTAAGCAGCCGTAACGTTGCGCAGTTTGAGGAAGGATCCGTCTTCCACGTAGCGGCTGTACAGGTTTTTGCTGTCGATAACAGCCGTCAGCGCGGGAACTTCCGTCGAAGGGCGTTCTGCCGTCCAAGCGTCGAGCAGTTCTGCCGACAGGTTGTAAGTCTTGTTGTTTTCCGACAGGTGGCGGCGCAGTTTGTTATATACTTCGTTTCCGTAACTTCCTTGAAACGAGATGAAAAAATCCCATTTTCGCCACTGTGCGCTGGTAGAAAATCCGTAAGTAAAATCGGGCTGTATGCTGCCGATAATCGTGCGGTCGTCTTGCGTAATTTTGCCGTCGGGTACGCCGTTTGCTCCGCTGACGTCGCGCAGTTTTACGTCGCCTGCCTTTATAGTCTGTCCCGATTTTGCGGGAATTTTCGTAAGGTCTTCGTCTGCCTGCACTACGCCGTTGTAAATAAATCCGTGGAAAGAGCCGAAGGCTTCGCCCACGCGCAGAATTTGTTCCTGATTGTCGCCGATGCTGTAATTGTTTTCAGCCAACGAGGTGATTGTGTTGATGTTGCGTGCAAAATTGGCAGTCGCCGACCAGCGGAAATTTTTGCGCTCTATCAAACCGGCGTTCAGCGAGAGTTCAACGCCTTTGTTCGTCAGGTTGCCGATGTTGAAAACCTGTTCTTTGTTTTCGGGGAAAACGATTTTTTTTGAAAGTAAATCGCTTGTTTCCTTGTAGTAAACATCAGCCGTCAGCGTGAGGCGGTCGCCGAGAAATCCCGCGTCAACGCCCGCGTTGTATTCGGTGGTGGTTTCCCATTTTAAGTCCGGGTTGCCTGGATTTTCGAGCGCGGCAGCCGGTTCGCTTCCGTAACGCACGGCGTTGAGAATGACCGAAAATTCGTTGAAACCCAGTTCCTGATTCCCCGAAGAACCATACGTGGCGCGGATTTTCAAGGTCGGAACGGCGATTTTCAAACCGGAGAAAAAGGCTTCGTCGCTCACGTTCCATGACAGCCCGACGGAAGGAAAAAATCCCCACTCGTTGCCCGCCGCAAAACGGCTCGATTTATCGGCGCGTAAGGTCGCCGTTAAATTGTAACGTTCTAATAACGTGTAATTTATGCGTCCAAGAAAAGAATGGAGCGTTGCGCTTTCACTTCTCGAAAAGTGCGGGAGTTCTTGCCCGAAACCGAGATTGTCGAAACTTTCCAAATGCGTGGCTTTGGCAATCAGAATGTTGGTGTTGGTTTCCTGAAACGTGTAACCACCCAAGAGGTCTATAAAATTTTGTTTATCAATATGTTTCGTGTAAGTCAGCAAGGCTTCGCTTTGCGAAATGCCGGTGCGGCGATTGCCCACCGAGCCGCGCCCCTGAATATCCTGATCGATGCCGAAAACGCTTGCCGGCGGCGCGAAAAAACGTTGCGTGATGTAGTTGATGTTTGTTCCCGCACTGAAACGCGCCGACAAGCCTTTTACCCAAGGGAAGTCGAGTTTTGCAAAGAAATTTCCCAAAATCGAAGTACTAATAGTTTGTCCGACAGTTGTTTTCAGGTCGGCAACCGGATTCGCCGCCGTGCCGTAATAGTTCAATTCCGACAGTTCAAACGGATTGAAATGGTTGTAGCCGTCAGACGAAGCTTCGTCGTAAATGGGCAGAACAGGCGACATAAACAGCGCGTAAACCAGCGAGTTGGTAATGCCCGACTTGAACGGACTGCTGCTGCCCGCCGTTTCGTTTGCCGTGAGCGTGGTAAGCGCGTCTTGCGTACTGCGGTCGGCGTTCACATTTACGCCGATGCTGAAATTTTCGGAAATATTGCGCTCGAAATTTACGCGCCCCGTGTAGCGTTCAAAGCCGCTGTTGAGGATAATTCCTTCCTGATTGGAATAATTTCCCGAAATGGAATAGCGCGTTTTTTCGTCGCCGCCGCTGAACGAAATTTCGTGATTTTGCGTAACGCCAGTCTGCAACACAGCATTTTGCCAATCGGTGGCGTTTGCCTCGAATCTGCTGTTGAACGAGCCTAATTCCGTTTGCAAATAGAAATTGCCGTTGGCGGGATTGTTGTGAATGTCAAGCCATTGCGTTGCGTTCAACAAGTTGAGGCGTTTTGCCGGTTTGTCCACGCCGGAAGAATATTGATAATGAACAACATTTTTTCCGCGCAGGCCTTTTTTAGTGGTAACG
>JAISXQ010000228.1 GCA_031270425.1 Prevotellaceae bacterium
ATTTTTAATTACACTGTTGCTTACTATTGTTTCCGCTGCTGGAGCAGCGCCGCCATTAAGGTATATTCCTCCTCCCACTTTTGCCGAGTTATTTCTGATAATACAGTTTTTAATGGAAGTATTGTCTGCTGTATATATACCGCCGCCCGATTCATCTCCTGTTGCCGTATAATTGTCGTATATTTCGCAATATTCCAATACGGGTTTTTCAGCGTTGTTTTTTTTAAGATAAGCGCCGGCTCCACTTGGCGACGTCGCGCCGTGTATGTTGCAATACATTAATTTCCCTTGCCCCATGATAAACACGCCGCCGCCATATTTGCCGTTTCCGTAATCATTGGAGTGGGATTCTTTGGAGCCGTCTCCGCCTTCGATATCGAATCCAATCAACGTAACCGAACCTTTGTAAATGGTAAGTACGCGGCTTGTATAAGCGTTCTGCGCATCCTTCGGGGCTTTCAAGACTGTTGCCAATACCGTAGTTTCATCTACAACCGGCAAACTGCTTAGTGTTTCTGTTCCTTCGCAGTTTCCATACACAGTAACATTTTTCTTTTGGTCGAAGAAATAACCCAAACCATAGTCTGATGGCGCTGTGTACGTTCCCTTTTTCACAAAAATCACATCGACGGTAGTCGCGGTCGTTGTCGAACTAATGGCTTCTTCCAATGTTTTGAAAGCGTCGTTCCAAGTACTTCCGTTGCCGGATGAGGCAACGTTTGCATCCACATAATACACGTTTTGTGCCTGGGTAATTGTAAATACCATGGCAAGCACAATCAATAAAAAGTTCTTTTTTCTCATGATAGCTTTAATTTTAAATAATTGATAAATAATGTTTATTTGATTAAAAACGAATTTAATTCCATTGCTCCGCTGCTAACCTCAAAATGCAGTTTGTTGCCCGACTTGGTTGATTTAATGATTTTTCCGGAGACAAGATCCAGCGTTTCAAGATTTTTGGCAGTTATGTTATTTAATTCGATTTTTATAGTTTTACTTTGATAGCTTTTAGAAGCCACTCCAACGTAAACGCCTTTCGGGGTATCGTACCTTCTGATTTTTACATCTTGGTCGGCATAAGGCACAATTTCACCTTTCACAGCCGGCAATGCTAAGTAAGCCTGTGCAAACCGGCGATGCGCTTCGGCAAATCCGCGACCGTAAGTGTAGGTTGTGAAAGTGAGCGTTTTTGCATCAGTATGGAAGTAAGTCATCAGTTCCAGAGCCATGCTGAACGCGTGCCCGCCCGGAACCGTTTCGTTGGTTTCATACTTGGGATTTATAAAGCGTCCGAAACTCTCGTCATACGGAAGCGCATTACTGACGGCAACGCCCTCTTTTGTCCTGAAATAGTTAAGATACTCTTCGTTGTCTGCCAGATAAAGAGAGTTAGCCGGCGCAAATAACTCAAATCCTTCTATATCGCTGTACAAGTAAGGGCGTAATCCATGATGAGGCAATGTGTTATTTCTAATTCCAAGATCTCCTTTCTCTATCATGCGGATATAATCTGTTCCGGTAAATTGTTTTCTTGCTTCAATATTTTTCAGATAAAGATTTAACGCGCTGTCGGGATGCGTTTTAGCAATTTTAGCAGCCGGCGCTAAAAAATCCCAACCGGTAAAATCGGTCATTCCCAGCGAAAATTTATCGGTATCCCAGTTATAATAATATATTTTTAAATCAGAACGATAACTTTTTACTAAATCGCCTAATTGCGCATGAAATTCCGCACGTTTTTTATGCCACCAATCAGTATATTTTGTTCCGGTTTCACCGGTAGAAGCCCACTTTGCCGATTCTTCGGAAGATAAACCGGATGGAGGATTAATGCCTGTTTCTTCCGAAAAAAGAGAAATATCGTATTCGCTATAACTGACAGGCATGCGATCGCAGCGTATTCGCCATAATGCACCTTTAATTTGAGGATATTCTTCGATATTTTCCTTAATCAAAAAATCGAGCAATACTTTAAAATCATCGTAAACTGCCGGTTGAAGCAGGTCGCTGCACCACCGCGCAAAACGGTTGGGTTTTGCCGGTTGTCCGTCGGCGGATACGGCGCGGGCATATTCCGGCAGATTCAAAGAGCCGCCGTATTCAATACGGGGTATGTAATTGATTCCGTATTTTTTAGTTGCTTCAAGAAAGTTGTAATGAACGGATGTTTTCCCCGGAATGGCTTCTTTTGCTCCTTCTTCGGGATCAATATCCAACTGATTCCAGTATCCCATTTTATCGACATTTACCGTATGGTATCCGGTAAGCGGATCGGCATATATAACCTCGAACCATTTCATAATAAGGGGTGATACGGCATTGTATCCCATTAGTTTACAATATTGAGCGATTCCGTCGGGGTCAATAAGGGGCTGGCGTTCCCAGTCGCACATCAAAGTCCGTTCGGGAAGCCCTTGAACGTTGTGTATCGCAGGCGAGTTTTTTTCCACATCAATTTCGTAAAGCCTGATGTTGGAAATTGCCGGACCGCCTTCAAACAGCGGATAATAACCCGGATAATCCCGCTTGTTCATAAAATAAATCCAAAATCCGTTTTCCGAACTCGCGCCGTTTGCCCCCGAAGTTCCGGCGGTTGTGCTGTGTAGCGGAACGATTACATCAAAATTTTCATATTTACCGCTTAACGACCAGTTGTCGTAAGGATTATCCGGCGAAATACCGCTTTTCCAGCCGACGTTCATGTAATTTTCGCCTGTTTGTATTTCAACTGGACAATAGCGGGGCTTGTCTTCGGGATATTCAATCCTGACAAGATACATGTTGCCAGCCTCCAATTTTCCGCGTCCCACGCGGTAGGCAAACCAGCCGTTGCCGCTTTCCCGAACTTTTTTTCCGAGAATTTCGTTGATTTCCACTTTTATGGGCGACCCCGGCGTTTGATATTGGTGGCGCGTATCGAATCCGCTTTGCATATACGGATGTTCATCCAGCGTAATATCCGTTGCGCAGTCGATTTCATCTACCAATTGCAGCTTTCCGTAAGGCGTATCGTGGAATACGTTCTTAAACGTATCGGTCAGCGTCAGGCTATCGCGGGAAGTATAAGCCAGCCGGTCGATGTTTTCTGTGATTTCAAAAAGCGTTCTTCCTGTTGAGTCGCTTCCTTTCAGGAAAAGTTTGAAACGTCCGGCAAAGTAGATTTTATGCGCAGTTGCTTTATTCACAGGTATTATTGCTTCCGTTATTTCCTCCGTCGATTGGGAACATGTCGCATAACCCGCCGCCAGTTCGTTGTCGTAATAATCGAACAAGGAATATTTTACTTCGCGTGGCAGACCCTTGAAAGCGGCGGTTTTTATCCGGCGTATGATATTAAAAGAAAGATTATGATGTTGTCCGTCGCTAATATCAAATCCCCGGTAATCACATTCGATACTTTCTTTTACGTCTGTCCGTTGTAGTCTGACGGCATAAGGAT
>JAISXQ010000043.1 GCA_031270425.1 Prevotellaceae bacterium
CTATCAAGCAAATCCTCACATTCGGAGTGTCAAATCAGAATAGCAGCCTTTATAACTTAACGCGCGACCGCCAATAAATTGACGACCGCAGTTTTTACAACAGTAATAATTAGATTGCCACATTGTTTTTTCCCAATTAAATCGTAGCTTTGTAATCCGAAATTTGTAAATTTGTTTACTCGTTAATTCGTTTACTCGTCAACTCATTCTATGATCGACCAGGCTACTATCGACCGGATTACGGACGCCGCGCGTATTGAAGAAGTGGTTTCCGACTACGTTACCCTCAAAAAACGAGGCGTCAACCTGATTGGTCTGTGTCCTTTCCACAACGAGAAAACGCCTTCGTTTATCGTGTCGCCCGCTAAGGGTATTTGCAAATGCTTCGGTTGCGGGAAAGGTGGAAATTCCGTCCATTTCATTATGGAGCACGAACAGATTTCCTACTACGAAGCCCTTAAATTCCTCGCGAAAAAATACCATATCGAAGTCGAGGAGCGGGAACTGACCCCCGAAGAAACCGCCGCGCAAAACGACCGTGAGAGTATGTTCAGGGTAAACGAATACGCCCAAAAATACTTTTCGGATACGCTGCATCATCATATCGACGGCAAGGCAGTGGGTTTGGCTTACTTCCGCGAGCGCGGTTTCCGCGACGATATAATCCAAAAATTCCAGCTTGGTTACAGCCTCGAACAGCGCGACGCTTTTACGCAAGCAGCCATAAAAGCGGGCTACAAGCAGGAATACCTGATAAAGACAGGGTTGACTTTAACTCCCATCGACTCCCCATCAAAGGGAGAACTTGGAGACAGTGCAAATGGCGCAATTACTGCAAATTCCCAGTTTACAAAAAGTCCCCCTGAGGGGGATTTAGGGAGCCGTGGTTTGCGTGCTCTCGACCGTTTCCGCGGGCGGGTGATGTTTCCGGTACATTCGCTTTCGGGGAAAGTAGTGGCTTTCGGCGGGCGTATCCTGAAAAAGGACGATAAAATGGCGAAATACATCAATTCGCCGGAATCCGAAATTTACCACAAAAGCAACGAACTCTACGGTATTTATTTTGCCAAACAGGCTATTGTCCGCCACGACCGCTGTTATTTGGTAGAGGGTTACACCGATGTGATTTCGATGCACCAAAGCGGAATCGAGAATGTGGTAGCGTCGTCGGGAACGTCGCTCACGCCGGGGCAGATACGCCTTATCCACCGCTTTACGTCGAACGTAACCGTAATTTACGACGGCGACGAAGCCGGAATAAAAGCCTCCATCCGCGGTATCGACCTGCTCTTGGAAGAGGGTTTGAATATCAAAGTCCTGCTGCTTCCCGACGGCGACGACCCCGACAGTTTCGCTCGTAAGCACAACGCTTCGGATTTTATCGAATTTGTAGAACAAAAATCCCTCGATTTCATCCGTTTCAAAACCAACTTATTGTTGAAAGACGCCGGAAAAGACCCTGTGAAACGCGCCGGTTTGATTTCGGATATTGTGCGGAGCATCGCCATTATTCCCAACCCGATTATCCGTTCGGAGTATGTGAAGGAATGCGGTTCGCTGCTGCATGTGGAAGAAGCCATATTGTACCACGAAATAAACAAGCTCAAACAGAACGAGCGCGAAAAAAGCATTGTCCGCGAAAAAACGCAGAAAGATGCGGTAGCGGATACGGGCGATTCTCAACTTTTGGCGCCGGGAGTTGCCGCTTCGGCTGTTTTTGAACAGGAAGAACGAAACATACTGGAAGCCCTGATACGCTACGGCGAAAAGACGCTGTATTACGCCGACTCCGAAATGGGGAAAAACGAGGAGCCGGTAACGGTCGGCGATTTTATTTTGGAAGAATTGGAGCGGGACGGTTTGGAATTCAGTCATCCGGTGCATTACGGCATATTCGAGCAGTACAAGGAGAATTACAGAAACGGAAATTTCGCGGCGGAACGGTTTTTTATCAACCATCCGAACGAAAAAATCAGCCTGCTGGCAGCCGATTTGCTTACCGAGAAATATACGCTAAGCAAAATCCATACGAAAATAAAGAAACTGCCTTCGGATTCGGAAAGGCTTATCGAGTTGATACCGAGGCTGGTTTTTGAATTTAAAAACAGTTATATTCTAAGTTTGGTACGGGAAAAGCTACTCGAAATGAAAACATCTTCCGAAGCCGGGAATGCCGGACGCGTGAATGAAATCATGCAGGAAATCGGGCGTTTGAACCGGATACAACAGAAGCTTTCAAAAACGCTCGGTGAGCGGATAATAATTAAAATATAGCCCAGCCCCCAAGGAGAACTTTTATTATGATTTTATTCGACCAAATAATCTTCGGTCCTGTTCACAGCAGGCGTTTAGGACTTTCGCTCGGCGTAAATTTACTGCCGGTCGACGCTAAGATATGTTCTTTCAACTGCATTTATTGCGAATGCGGGTTCAATACCACCATGCGCGAATGGCCCATGCCCACACGCGGACAGGTGCGTGAATGTTTGGAGCGTAAACTGAAACAAATGAACGATGAGGGTAAGCTGCCCGACGTTATTACTTTTGCCGGAAACGGCGAACCGACGCTGCATCCTGATTTTGAAGAAATTATCGACGATACGATAGAATTGCGCAACCGTTTCTGCCCTGCATCGAAAGTAAGCGTACTGACAAATTCCACACGGATACACAAACCCGGCGTGTTCAGGGCATTGCAGAAGGTGGAAAATCCGATACTGAAATTCGATTCGGCTTTCGACGGCACGCTCCGCATTTTAGACCGGCCTGCCGGAAAATTGTTTTCGGTTGCGTGGCTTGTGGAGCAGATGAAGCGTTTCGACGGCGATTTTATCGTTCAAACCATGTTCCTGCGCGGCGAATACAAAGGCGAAAAATTCGACAACACCACCGGTGAAGAAGTGGAAGCCTGGCTGAAAGTTCTGAAAGAAGTAAAACCGCGCCGGGTAATGATTTATTCGCTCGATCGCGAGGCTCCTGTGAAAAGCCTCGAAAAAATCACGCTGCCCGAACTTAACGCCATCGCCGGACGGGCAAGGGCAGCCGGTTTCGATGTGTCGGTCGCGGGATAATAAAACTATTCCCAATTCGGTACAATTAAAAATTCTGCCGGAAGCAACAATTTTGTTTTGTCGGTAAAGCAATGGATTGAAAAAACCAACGCAATCGGGATAACCGCCAAAGCAGGCAGGTATGGTGGAACGTATGCACATAAAGATATTGCACTTCATTTTGGCATGTGGATAAGCGCTAAATTTCAATTGTTGTTGGTCAAAGAATTTCAGCGTCTCAAAGAAGAAGAGCAAAAAGCCTTAGGCTGGTCGGCAAAACGTGAACTTGCGAAAATCAACTACCATATCCACACCGATGCCATCAAGCAACATCTTGTCCCGCCGGAGCTGACCCCGCAACAGGTATCAATTATCTACGCCAGCGAAGCCGACGTGCTGAACATGGCGCTGTTCGGCATGACAGCCGCCGCATGGCGCGACGCAAACCCCGA
>JAISXQ010000135.1 GCA_031270425.1 Prevotellaceae bacterium
ACCCTCTGAGCATAAGTTCATGTCGAAGACATGGACGGCTATGTGGTCTTTTCTAAACAAAAAAATGTGATGTAATTGAATTAAAACTATTGTTTTCTATGTGTTTATGTTTGAAAAAAACATTTTTTTGTCATGTACTAAATTTTACGATTTACAATTTACGATTTACTTTGTGTCCTTTGTGGGAACAAAATTTTAAGCGTATGAAAAACTATAATTTAATTTTTCTCGTTTTTGTTTTGTTGTTGTCCGCTTGCAATAACCGGGGCGGCCGGGTAACGAGAACCGATACGCTGACAAGCGGTATGGCGGTTATTGCTGCCGACGATTGTTATGCTCCGATTCTTGCGGAAGAAATAGCGGTGTTCACCGGATTAAACGCGGAAGCCGGAATCGACCCTGTTTATGCCGGAGAAAAGGAAATTTTTGAATACCTTTTTTCCGACAGCATCCGCTTGATTGTTGCTGCCAGGGATTTGACCGACGCGGAACGTATATACATACGAGAAAAACTTAACTTGACGCCGCGTTCCCAGAAAATCGCGACCGACGGTATCGCATTAATTGTGAATCCGGCAAACAGAGATACTCTGATGACCGTTTCGGCTTTGCAAAAAATAATGAACGGGGAAATTACCCGCTGGAAAGAAGTAAATCCCGGCGCGACACCTTCGCTGAATGATGAAATACAAGTGGTGTTCGACCATCCGAGTTCAAGCACCCTGCGTTTTATAGCCGATTCGATATGCCGGGGCGAAGCGTTTTCGGAACGGTTGAGGGCTTTGAACGGAAACAGGGAAGTTGTTGATTATGTAGCTTCTACGCCAAACGCGCTTGGCGTTATCGGCGTTAATTGGATTAGTAATCCCAGCGACTCGACCAAGTTGAGTTTTGATAAAAAAATACGCGTCGTATCGTTGAGCCGCTCGGAAACGGCTGTGCCAAGCAACAGTTACAAACCCTTTCCGGCATATTTTGCTACGGGCAATTATCCCTTGACCCGCGACATGTATGTTATTCTTACGGATTTAAGGGAAACCTTGCCGGCAGGCTTTGTGAAATTCGTAGCAGGCGACAGCGGACAGCGTATTATATTAAAAGCAGGTTTGGTTCCGGCAACCCGTCCGACCCGGTTGATAAATATTCAACCGGATTTTTAGGAAATTTAATTTAACTAACTATATTATTGTAATGAAAAAAACGTTTTTTATTTCTTTTTTTGCTGTAATAGCAAGTCTGGTGTCAGCTCAATCGGACATCGGACTCGATTATTTCGCCTTGGGCGAATACGACGCCGCCAAACGGTATTTCGAAAAACAAATCAACCAATCTCCCGCCCAGGCAAATTATTATCTTGGGGAAATTGCTTTTATACAGGGAAAACCGGATGAGGCAAAAGCATATTACCAAAAAGGACTGGCTGCCGATCCGAACGATTTGTATAATCAAATTGGCGAAGCGAAACTGTTGTTAAAATCGGATTTGAAATCGGCGGAAAATCTTTTCAAGGCGATCCAGAATAAAAGTAAAAAAGATCCCCTGGTAATTTTAGCCATAGGTCGCGCTTATTTCGATTCGGGCATCTTGGACAAGGCGCAAGCCAAAGCGGACGAAGCTCGCAAGAGAAACAAGGCAGTACCTCAAATATATATCTTTGAGGGAGATTTGATTGAGGCGAGAAACGGAGGCGATAAACAAAAAATTTTGGGCGATGTAGCCGGAAAATATGAAATGGCTATTCACTTCGATGGCAATTACCGTATCGGTTATATCAAAGCGGCTCAGGCTTACGCTTTGTTCAATCCGCAGACGGCTATTGAAAAATTAAAGGATATTATTGAGTTACAGCCCGATTATTTGTTGGCTCACCGCCAGCTTGGGCAAGTTTCCACACAAATAGGGCATTACAATCAAGCCATTCAATCTTACAAAAGATACATGGCGGCGGGCGAATATTCCTTAGACGATTTGAAGTATTATGTACGTGTATTGTACTTCTCCGATTTGTACGAAGACGCTCAGAAAACGGTAAACGAAGGACTTGCGCTGGCGCCCAACGATTTTGTATTGAATCGCCTGCAAATGTATATCTACGCGAAAACAAAAAATACGGAAAAAGGCTTGCCTTTGGCGGAAAAATTCTTCAATTTGCGCGAAGATAAAAGCACCTATCTGGCGCTTGATTACAGTCTTTACGCCATTATTTTGAAGGAAGCAAAACTTTACGACCAAGCTTTGGCAGCCTACGACAAAGCCATCGAAATGGAAGCGAAAATAGAGTATTATACCGACGCCGTTGAAGTTGGACGTGCAAAGGGCGATTACGGAATTTCGGCAAAGTATTACACTGAATTTATGAATACGCTCGGCGACGCGGTTGAAGCAAGGGAATTAAACACCTTGGGCTTTTATTATTACAACGCCGGCACGTTAACAGTTAAAAGAGCGGATTTGATTGAGGAATATCAAAAAAATCCGGCGTGGATTAATACGTTGGCGGAAAAGGGTTTGGAAAAGGACTCCTTGCAAAACAGCGCCGGTTATTTTGCCAGGGCATTGTCGGTTTACTACCTGAACAAAGCCGATTCGGTATTTAAAATATTGGTTGAAAAAGTGCCCGACAGTTACAGCGGCTATCGCTGGCTGGCTTTAACGCAACATGCGATCAATTCCGATGCAAAAGACGGAGCGGCGAAGCCTCATTATGAGAAAGTAATTGAAGTTATTACAGGCAGGGACGAACATACGGAGGCTTCCAATAAAGTATTGATTGAGGCTTACGGCTATCTGGCTTATCATTATTATTTGGTGGATAATGTTCAAAGCGCTACTGCCTATTGTAATGAAATACTGAAACTTGACCCGGAAAACAAAACGGCAATCGCCATTCTCGACGGCGTCAAGCAACACGAAGAACAGCTTAAAGAGTATAGAAAACAACAGGCTGCCGCCGCAAATAAATAATTTTATAACATTTATACATACGGAAAACAAAGAGGAATCCTCGCAAGGGCATTCCTCTTTCTTGTAAAAAACATAATATGACATTTGATGAATTTTCTTTTTGTGATGAATTGATGGATGGATTGCAAGCCATGAATTTTAAAACCACGACCCCTGTTCAGGAACAAGCCATTCCGGTTATTTTGAATAAACAGGATGTAATTGCCTGCGCACAGACCGGCACCGGAAAAACAGCCGCCTTTCTGCTACCCCTTTTGAATAATCTGCATACCGAAGCCCACAATGAGGACGCTTTAAATGCTATCATCATGGCGCCCACGCGCGAACTGGCGCAGCAAATCGACCAGCAAATGGAAGGTTTTTCCTACTTCCTGCCTTTTTCGTCGGTGGCGGTTTACGGCGGTAACGATTCGCAAGCCTGGGACGTACAAAAACGGGGGCTGACAAAGGGAGCCGACGTGGTGATTGCTACCCCCGGACGTTTGTTGTCGCATATAAATTTGTATAATATCGACTTTTCCGGCGTGAAATATTTCATATTGGATGAAGCCGACCGCATGCTCGATATGGGTTTTTACGATGATATTATGCGCATTGCCCGCTTGTTGCCGAAAGAACGGCAGACCATTATGTTTTCGGCTACCATGCCTCCGAAAATCCGTCAATTGGCAAAAACGATTTTGAATAATCCGGCGGAAATAAAAATAGCCGTTTCGCGTCCGCCCGAAAGCATTATGCAAACGGCTTATATTTGTTACGAAGGTCAAAAAATAGGAATCATCCGGCATTTATTTTCCGTGCAGGATCCGAATAAAGTGATTTTGTTTTCCGGCTCGAAGTTAAAAGTGAAAGAGATAACGAAAGTACTCCGCATGATGAAACTTTCGGTAGGGGAGATGCACTCCGATTTAGACCAAGCCCAGCGCGACCATGTAATGCACGAGTTCCGCAACGGACGCGTGAATATGCTGGTGGCTACCGATATTGTTTCGCGCGGTATCGATAGTGATGATATTTCGCTGATTATCAATTTCGATGTGCCCCGCGATGTGGAAGATTACGTACACCGTATCGGTCGCACGGCGCGAGCCAATGCGGAAGGAATGGCGATAACTTTTGTTTCGGAAGCTGAGCAGTATAAATTTAAGCAGATCGAAGACTTTCTGAAAAAGGACATCTATAAAATACCGCTTCCCGAAGAATTGGGCGGAGCGCCGCTCTACGAACCGGAGAAACAGCGGAGAATTCCGGTGGACGGCAAGCGTTTCGGACGGAAATTCAGCCGGAGTACCGGCAAAAGACCCGCGAAAAGAAAATCGTAGTTTATGAGAATCTTAGCGTAATATTTTTCGTTATAATTTGGATCGATTTTTGTATTAAGTATTGAGATTGAAAAGATAATCAGATTATTTACAACAAAAATAAACGGCGTAACCCGAAAAGCCGCATACAGAGTAGGGGAAAAAATTTAACTAAAAATAGTATGAGAAGAAAATTAATTTTAATGAGTGGGGCTGTAATAGCCTTTGGTTTAGCGTCTATATCCTGTAAAAACAATGAACCGGACGACAAAAGCGATAGCGGTATTATTACAAAAATCGAAGGAACAGTTGCCAATGGGGGTAGCTATGATGTCGATACCGTAAAGGTAATGCATAATTCCGAAGAGGCAACAATCGTGCTTGCTTCAAGTAAATGGGATAACGGAAAATTCACCTTAAATTTGCCCGCCACATTGCCCGATTCTTATGTGTCCAGCCTCGAAAATGAGGAAGGCGTAACGATAAGCGACAAAGCCGCCAAAACATATTTGCTTTCTGTGTTGCAGCTATATAAAAACGGAAAATATAAAGGAACTGTATCTCAGGCGGCAAAAGCAGGTGCATCAACAGCGAAAATACAGTATTTTTATACCGATAGAGATGTAGTTCTTTCGGGAACAACAATCGGAGGTTCCGAGAAAATAACTTATAATGCCAACTTTAAAAAAGGCTGGAACACTGTTTACTATATATTGGAAGATACCAACACCGACGGTAAAGTCGACAAGGCAAGCTATGCAACTCAAAAGCCAAAGGATATGACTTTTGAATGGACAGTTTCTATATCGAGCCAAAATTAATTCCAATCCCCTCCCACTTATTAAAACTGCAAGACTTGTCCCGCCAAAGCGGGAGAAAAGAAGAAACGCAAAGAAAAAGGAATAAACCACAATAGGACACAATAGATGTGATGATGTGATGATGTGCTAATGTGCTGATGTACTGATGTGCTGATGTGCTAATGTGTTGATTTGCTAATTTGCTGATGTGTCATCAAATTAAGATAAATAAGGTAATGAGGTCAAGGAAATATTATTGTAATTTGTCTACTGAGGTTGTTTTGTCCAAGAAAATTAGGTTGAAACCGCATGTAAAGTTTGAGTATAAACCTCATTTTTACCTTATTTCCTTAACAAAACAAGATTGAAATAAGGATGAAACCACATGTAAAGTTTGAGTATAAACATTATTTTTACCTTATTTTCCTAACAAAACAACCTCGGTAGAACCGTTAATAATTAAAATACATCAACCTCATTACCTCATTATATTGTTAGTTTATAGTTGTTTATTCCTTTTTCTTTGCGTTTCTTCTTTTCT
>JAISXQ010000136.1 GCA_031270425.1 Prevotellaceae bacterium
ACAAATCGACTTTCTAAGGAGCTGTTTTAAAAGTCCACGAAACAACGTTCGGCGTAGCCAATTACTTTTGAGACAGCCTCAGGCGGCTTAACGTTTTTTTAACGGAGCTGTTTTGGTTGTTATTGTCATTATTATTGTAATTTTGCCCTATTATGAAAATTTTCCCAACAACAAGAGAGCGGATATGGAATTCAAAATGACAGCCAAAACTTTTTTAGGTTTGGAGGAAGTATTAGCCTCCGAACTGTTAGGCTTGGGAGCGAACAACATACAGATTGAACGCCGGGCGGTAAGTTTTACCGGCGACAAAGTTCTGATGTACAAAGCCAACCTGCACTGCCGGACGGCGTCGCGCATATTGAAACCCATTTTGACTTTCGAAGCTTCGAACCCCGACGAAGTATATAAACAGGTAAAACAAATCGACTGGAACGATTATCTCTCTGTCGATCAAACTTTCATGGTACACTCCACGGTTCATTCCGATACTTTTAACCATTCCAAGTTTGTAGCCTACCGTGTAAAAGACGCGATAGTCGATTACTTCAACGAGAAATCCGGCAAGCGTCCTTCGGTCAATCTGGACTATCCCGATTTGATTCTCAACATCCACATATCGCAGCGCAGTTGCACGCTTTCGCTCGACAGTTCGGGCGAATCGCTGCACAAACGGGGTTATCGCGTAGCGCAAACCGAAGCTCCTCTGAACGAAGCCCTTGCCGCCGGCATGTTGCTTATGGCGGATTGGGATGGGAAATCGGATTTTATCGACCCTATGTGCGGCTCGGGAACGCTGCTTATCGAAGCCGCATTGATCGCGTTAAACATTCCTCCGGGAATTTTCCGCAGCGAATTCGCCTTCGAAAAATGGACGGATTTCGACCGGAAGCTTTTCGATATGCTGTACAACGACGATTCGCAGGAACGCCCTTTCAATTTCAAAATCTACGGTTCGGACATTTCGTCGCGTGCTGTGCGCATTGCCGAGCAAAATATAAAAAGCGCAGGATTGAGCCAATGTATTGAACTTAAAACCGTTTCGATACAACAAATAGAAACCCCTTCGTCCCAATGCCTGCTGGTAACCAACCCTCCCTACGGCGAGCGAATCGCGTCGGATGATATTTTCGAACTCTACGCCTCGCTCGGTTCCATGCTCAAACATAAGTTTGCAGGCTCTACGGCTTGGATTATCAGTTCGCACGAAGAATGCCTCCAACGGATAGGGCTGAAACCAAGCAAGAAAATCAAGTTGCTGAACGGCGCGCTCGACTGCCGCTACAACCGCTACGATATTTTTTCAGGAAAAAGGAATGAACACCTCGGCTCGAAACAGGGATCATAATTCGTAAATTTTAACCCGTTTCATTTAGTACATGACAAAAAATACAAAAACCACAATAGGCACAATAGGACACAATAGTTTATGTGATTGGTTTTTCTCAAAGAAACGTTGAAAAAGTCTATTGTGTCCTAGTGTGCCTATTGTGGTTAGAAAGATTATTTTTTTTTGTCATGTACTAAACCCGTTTCATTGAAGTAATCGTGAAGCAAAAGCGATTCTTCGTTTCAAGTTGACGCGAATATTTAGTATATTTGCGCAATTTTTCAGAAAAGGCATAAAAATCATCAATATCAAACCGCAACATTTTATCAATTATGGCTAAATTTACAAGGGAAGAAGCCCTTCTCTACCATTCGCAAGGCAAACCCGGCAAAATAGAAGTTATCCCGACCAAACCTTACAGTTCCCAGCGCGACCTGTCGCTGGCATACTCGCCCGGCGTTGCGGAACCTTGTCTGGAAATAGAAAAAAACGCGGATGCTGCCTATGAATATACTTCAAAAGGAAATCTGGTGGCTGTTATCTCAAACGGAACAGCCGTACTCGGGCTGGGCGATATAGGCGCCGCGGCAGGAAAGCCGGTAATGGAAGGAAAAGGCTTGCTTTTCAAAATTTTTGCCGGAATCGACGTTTTTGATATTGAAATAAACGAAAAAGATCCCGAAAAATTTGTTCAAGTCGTAAAAGCCATATCGCCTACTTTCGGCGGAATTAATCTGGAAGATATTAAAGCTCCCGAATGTTTTGAAATAGAAGAACGCCTCAAAAAAGAACTTGACATCCCGATTATGCACGACGATCAGCACGGAACGGCTATTATTTCGGCGGCAGGTTTGATAAACGCACTTGAACTGATCGGGAAAAAAATAGAAACCGTTCGGATTGTTGTAAACGGAGCCGGTGCGGCGGCAAGTTCCTGCACACAGTTATATATGGCGTTGGGCGCCAAGTTGGAAAACATTGTGATGCTCGATTCCAAAGGCGTTATCAGCAAAAAGCGGAGCGACCTCAACAGCCGCAAGCTGCCCTTTGCCACCGACCGCAACATCACGACATTGGAAGAAGCGGTAAAGGACGCCGATGTTTTCGTCGGCTTGTCGGTAGCCAATGTGCTGTCGAAAGAAATGCTGCGCTCGATGAACGCAAATCCTGTCGTGTTTGCATTGGCGAATCCCAATCCTGAAATTTCTTACGAAGACGCCATGGAAGCGCGTCAGGATTTGATTTTTGCCACCGGACGTTCCGACTATCCCAATCAGATAAATAATGTATTGGGTTTCCCGTATATTTTCAGGGGCGCTTTGGATTCCAGAGCTACCTGCATCAACGAAGAAATGAAAGTAGCCGCCGTGCGGGCTATTGCCGAATTGACGAAAAAACCTGTTCCCGACGTGGTAAACTCGGCTTACGAATTGAAACAGCTCCGTTTCGGGCGCGATTACATCATTCCCAAACCGCTCGACCCCCGGCTGCTGACTACGGTTTCGCCCGCTGTGGCGGAAGCCGCTATGAAATCGGGCGTCGCGAGGCGGGAGATAAGCGATTGGGGCGCTTACGACACGCAACTTCGTAAATTGATGGGCATGGACAATAAAATGCTCCGCCGCTTCTTCGACACTGCCCGGCAAAATCCGAAGCGCGTCGTATTTACCGAATCGAACCACGTAAACATGCTGAAAGCGGCTGAAATGGCATTGGCTGAAAAAATATGCTATCCGGTACTGCTCGGGAACGAAGAAAAAATCGCCAATATAGCCGCTGAAAACGATGTGGATTTAACAGGAATAGAAATTGTAAACCTGCGGCACGACAGAGAAGAAAAACGCCGTGTCGAGTTTGCAAAATACTTGTCGCAAAAACGTAGCCGCGAAGGTATCAGTTACGACGAGGCTTTCGAAAAAATGTTCGAACGGAATTATTTCGGCATGATGATGGTGGAAACCGGACAAGCCGACGCTTTGATTACCGGGGTTTACAGCAAATACGCCGAAACCATTAAAGCGGCAAAAGATATTATCGGCATCCGCAAAGGAAAAACCATCGCGGCAATGCAAATATTGAACACCAAAAAAGGAACGCTCTTCCTTGCCGACACGCTGTTTACCCGCAACCCCAGCACAGAAGATTTGGTTGAAATAACCAAATTGACGAACGACGCCGTTAAGTTCTTTGCCCACGATCCGGTGATTGCCATGCTTTCCTACTCGAACTTCGGTTCGGAAGATACGCCGAATGCAGTATCGACTCACGAAGCCGTGGAAATACTCCACAAAAACTATCCCGAAATTGTTGTGGACGGTGAAATGCAAATTAACTTCGCGCTGAACAGAAGATTGCGCGAAAAGAAATATCCGTTTACGACGCTAACCGACAAAAAAGTGAACACGCTGATTTTTCCCAATGTGGATTCGGCAAACCTTACTTACAAGATGCTGACGGAAATGGGTATTGCCAACAGCATCGGACCTATTCAGTTAGGTTTGAACAAACCTATTCATATTTTAGACGTTGAAAGTTCGGTGCAGGACATCGTAAACATGACGGCAATAGCCGTACTCGACGCTATTGTAGAAGAACAGCGGAGTAAAAGCAAGCAAGCCGGTAAAATTTAAGACACGCTGTTTTTTTAATCAACCCCATACGTTAACAGGTAAAGGTGTTACGGCTAAACCCGCAATGCCTTTGTTTGTTTTTATACCTCCCTGTTTTTTTACCGGATAAAAAAAGGATGTAAATATTTGATGTAAAAACATCCGTGAATAATATATTTTCTTATCTTTGTAATTGTTTTCTTTTTATTTTTGCAAATCCAACTCAGTTAGATTGTGCAAAAATAATCAATCCGGTTAATTTATATTTTACATAAAATAGAAATGAAAAACAAGTATGTTGATTTAATAGAGCAAACTTTTGAATTTCCCAACGAGGAATTTACTGTGGCGGAAAACGAACTGTCGTGGTTCGACATACCGCTGATGGACATTATCAAACAATACGGAACCCCTTTGCGCATCGCCTATCTGCCTAAAATAGGACAAAACATACAGAAAGCAAAGCGGATGTTTAATGTAGCTATGGCAAAAGTCGATTATAACGGCGACTATCATTATTGTTACTGTACGAAGAGTTCCCACTTTTCATTTATAATGGAAGAAGTGATAAAATACGGCGTTCAGATAGAAACATCGTCAGCTTTCGACATCAATATTATAGAGACTCTCCACGAACAGAATCAGCTCGGAAAGGATACGTTTGTTGTTTGCAACGGATTTAAACGCCCTCAATACATAGAAAATATTCAAAACCTGATTAATTCCGGCTTTACAAACGTATTATCCATACTGGACAACAAATTTGAGCTGGATCTGTTGCTGAAAGACTTTGATAAAAAAATCAACGTAGGCATCCGCATCGCGTCGGAAGAAGAACCCAAATTCGATTTTTACACGTCGAGGCTCGGCATTCGATACAAGGACATTATTCCGTATTACAAAATCCATATCGCGGAAAATCCTCAGGTTGAACTTAAAATGCTTCATTTCTTTATCAACACAGGAGTAAAGGACACAGCCTACTATTGGAATGAATTGAACAAAGCGATTAACTTATATTGCGAGTTGCACAAGGTTTGCCCGACGCTGAACAGTCTTAATATAGGCGGAGGATTCCCTATTCAAACGCATCTGGATATGGTGTACGACTACGAATACATGGCGGAAGAAATTGTAGCCCAAATAAAAACCATCTGCTCCAAAAACAATGTTCCCGAGCCGGATATTTTCACCGAATTCGGTTCGTTTACCGTAGGCGAAAGCGGCGCCATGCTCTATTCCATCGTAAACCAGAAGAAACAAAACGACCGCGAACTTTGGAACATGATCGACAGTTCGTTTATGACGACCCTGCCCGATACCTGGGCTATCAACCAGCGTTATGTGTTTTTGGCGATAAACAATTGGGATTCGGAATACGAACGCGTGAACTTAGGCGGATTGACCTGCGACAGCGAAGATTTTTACAACGCGGAAGTGCATTCAAACGCCATATTCTTGCCTAAAATGCAGTACGACAGGGAACAATATGTTGGTTTCTTCCATACCGGAGCGTATCAGGAATCGTTGGGCGGGTTTGGCGGGATTCAACATTGCCTTATTCCTGCGCCGAAAGTAGTTATAATAGACAAAGACGAAAACGGCGAATATTTTACCAAACTGTTTGCCAAGGAGCAAAGCTACAAGTCGATGTTGAAAATACTGGGATATTAAACACATACAACACTGAATAATAAGACCGTAGAAAAGCGGCAAGAGGTTGTCATCCGTGTGCTTTTGAGACAGCCCCTTGCCGTTTTTTTGTGATTTCACTTAAAAAACTTTACATAATTAATATTTTTAACGAAGTATTTATTTGATAATTTCAAAAAAAATGTAGAAATTTGAAGGCTAATAATTTAATAACGGTTGTAAGACATCGCAAACAGGACAACTATAACCATAAAAATTACAACAATGGACGCAGAGAAAAAAAAGATTGAAATCGAACGGAAAGAGCATGACATTATTTATTCAAAAGCGATCAAAGCGGGAAAAAGGATTTATTATCTGGATGTAAAAAAGAGCCGGAACAACGATTTGTATCTGGCAATTACCGAAAGTAAGAAGAAAGTTGTGGGTTCCGACGACGACGTACAAGTGTTGTACGAAAAGCATAAAATATTTTTGTACAGAGAAGATTTCGATAAATTTACCGAAGGTCTGGAAGAAGTCGTCAATTTTATAAAACAAGGACAGGGAAACGCCGCCGCCCCGCAGGAAGAGAGCGGGAACGCCGGAAACATTCCGGAAGAAAAGGAAGAAGAAGCGAAATTCAAAAGTTTTTTCGACAAGTTTAAATTCTGAAAACTAAGTACATGACAAAAAACAAATAAAAACCTGACACATAGTCGACACATAGTATTTTTATCTTTTTTTTTTAAAAGTGCACATAGCTGTAAAACATTCCGGTAAACCGGAATAGTTTTACCCTCTGAGCATAAGTTCATGTCGAAGACATGGACGGCTATGTGGTCTCTTTTAAACAAAAAAATGTGATGTAATTGAATTAAAACTATTGTTTTCTATGTGTTTATGTTTGAAAAAACATTTTTTCGACAAGTTTAAATTCTGAAAAAACAAATTTCAAAGATAGGCTTGCAGTCCGATTAGTTTTTTATTCCCGTTCTTTTTCCAGAACCAATTATTTATTTTATACGTGAGGTAGGAACTGCCTGCCCCAAGCAAGGCTCCCGCCAAAACGTCCGAAGGATAGTGAACCCCCAGATTCATCCGGGAATAGCCTACCGACACCGCCCAGGCATAGCTGGGCACAATAACATACCACTTAGGATATTTCAGGCTTAGTGACGTAGCTGTTGTGAAAGCGATAGATGTATGCGCCGACGGAAATGAAGGCGAAGATTCGAGATAAGCTACGTCGAGTTGTCCTGGATACGTATTATAAGGACGTTCGCGATTAACGCCGTATTTTAAGCCGGTTGTTAAAACGGTTGTTGCCGCCATGCTTGCGGTAATATACAGCGCGTCTTTGAGTAAATCGTCGTCCTGCCGTATCAATGCCGTTGCGCCCACGACCAAAGGAACAGAAACAACCGCAAAATAAGTTGTTTGCGATACGAAGGACGAGTAATTTCTCAGTCCGGAAGGAGAATGATTAAGCCGCCGGAGCAGATCAATGTCTGCATTTTGAGCTTTTACGGGAATACTTAATACCGCACATACGCCGAAAAGCAGAATAAAATGTGTAAATTTGCGCATATTTTTCAATAACAGGATAATTTTGACGGTACAAATAACGCAAGAATTTACATCATTTGCAAATACGACGGCATTCAGATACAAAATTTTCATTACTTAACGAATGATTAAAGTAGCATTAACCGGACCGGAGTCCACCGGAAAAACCGAGCTGGCGCAAGCGCTGGCAGAATATTATGATTCGTTGTGGGTTCCAGAGTATGCGCGCGGGTACGTTGAAAATCTCAATCGACCTTATACTTATGAAGATATTTGCCGGATAGCGGAAAAACAAATAGAACAGGAAAAATACTTCGTATCGCATCTGTTTCCTGATAAAAAATATGTTTTTTTCGATACCGAACTGATTATTACTAAGGTATGGTTTGAACATGTTTACAAACAGGCGCCTGATTTTCTGATGCGGCAACTTAACTCCGGTTTTTTCGACTATTATTTGCTTTGTTCGCCCGACCTGCCCTGGGAACCCGACAGCGTCAGGGAACACGGAAACGACCGGATCTTTTTTTTCGACTGGTACCGGCAGGAAATAGAACGTTTGAAAAAGCCATACGGAATCGTAAGCGGCTTCGGGAACGAACGGCTGCAATGCGCTGTCAGTCTTTTAGAACCAAGAGCCAAGAGCCAAGAGCCAAGAATCAACTAATCAACCAATTAACGAATCAACAAAATGAAAACAGGACTTTCCGAAACCATAGAACGGCTGTCGCAAGCCGATGATTCAACGGATTTTTTTTATAAATACGACAATAAAGAAGCAATGCCTTCCGTAGATATTCTGAAAGAAATAATATCTCTGGCACGCTCCATTTTATTCCCCGGTTACTTTGGAAATTCCAATGTAAACGGCGATACCTTGATTTACCATATCGGTTTAAACATCGAAAAATTGCTGACCTTGCTTACCGGACAAATTAAGGCGGGACTTTGTTTTGAACAATTCGACAAAAAATCCGGCAGGGAAGATTTGTGTAAAACGGCAAAGGAAAAAGCAATTGCCCTGTTAAAACTGCTTCCCGATATTAAGGAGCAGCTGCATACCGATGTGATAGCCGCTTACAACGGCGACCCTGCGGCTAAAAGTCCGGGTGAAATTATTTTTTGCTATCCGGGCGTTCGCGCTATCAGCAGTTACCGTTTCGCCAATGCGCTACTGCGTCTGGGCGTGCCTTTAATTCCGCGTATTATCTCGGAAATGGCTCATTCCGAAACAGGAATCGACATACATCCGGGAGCTACTATCGGGAATTACTTTACCATCGACCACGGTACAGGCGTCGTTATTGGCGAAACTACCGTTATCGGCAACAACGTCAAGATATATCAAGGAGTTACGCTCGGAGCAAAGAGTTTTCCGCTCGACAAGGACGGTAATCCGATAAAAGGCGTCGACCGCCATCCTAAAATAGGAAATAACGTAATTATTTATTCCAATTCTACTGTTCTCGGGAACATTAAAGTCGGCGACGGCGCTATTATCGGCGGTAATATCTGGGTTGATGTGGAAGTACCCGCAGGGGCGAGGCTCATACAACAGGAAAAACGGAGCGAATAATACCGCTTACTCGTAACTATTTTGCTACTTTTGC
>JAISXQ010000217.1 GCA_031270425.1 Prevotellaceae bacterium
GGCTCAAAAATAGATGCCGAAAGCAGTGAAAAGCGGGAAGAATATTTTACGGTAAAGGAAATTATCAGTCCCGAGTTGCTTAAATTAAGTAACGATTTAATAATACGTTTGATTGGAATAAAACAAAATCCTGCAATCAACGGTAAAGCGACTGAATACTTACAAAATAAACTTCGCGGAAAACGGGTTTTTCTGCGCCACGACGAAGTAAAACACGACAGCGAAAATCGTTTGTTGGCGTATTTGTATCTTGAAAATAAGACATTTATTAATGCGCATTTGTTGAAGGCGGGGCTGGCGGAAGTGGATGATGCCGTTGAGTTTAAATATAAGGGGAAATTTTTAACATTATAAATATGGCAAATGACAACACAGAAACACTCCCTTGACTTCGGCAAAAAAGAAAAAGTCCTCAACTACGCCTGCCAGACGTATCAACTTTCACGCCCAAGCAAAGTTGGCGCAGTAATGGCATTAATACGCGAATGTCAGCCGCAAACTATGGAAGATTGGCAACAATGGTATGTTGAAAACGCCTATACAGAGGCAAAAACGAAAACCAAAATCACCAAAGAAAGTTTGCAGGAATTAGGCGAACGCCTTTACGAAAAAATCACCGAAGTCGTTATTCCCGAATGGGAAGCAGCGTTTAAGCAACTCACTTTGCAGGATTGCATTGATTATATTTTCAATCTCACAATCAACCGAACCTTTGACGGTTTCGTGCGTGAGAAATCGGTCGTGAATGACGGTTTGGCAAAAATCTTTCCCGAAATTACATTTGAAGAAAGCGACCCCGAACTCGACCACGCCGGCGATATTGATTACATTGCCAAAATTGGCAACAAAGCCTTTGGTATTCAAATAAAACCCGTTACGGCAAAAGCCAATTTCGGCAACTATTCCGCCACCGAAAGAATGAAAGCCAGTTTTACTGACTTTGAAGCAAAATTCGGCGGCAAGGTATTCGTCGTTTTCAGTTTGGACGGAGAAATTGCGAATAAAAATGTGATTGAAGAAATCGGACAGGAAATAAAACGGCTGAAATAAAAAGAATCAGATAAAACTCAAAACTATTTATTAACATAAAACTCAAATTATTATGAACATTCCTGTAAATTTAAAGTACACAAAAGAACACGAGTGGATTCGTTTGGAAAGCGAAACCGCTTACATTGGTATTACCGATTACGCGCAAAGCGAATTGGGAGAAATTGTTTTTGTAGAAGTGGAAACGGTCGGCGAAACGCTGGCGGCAGAAGATGTTTTCGGCACGATAGAGGCTGTGAAAACGGTTTCCGATTTGTTTTTGCCGGTTGACGGCGAGATTCTGGAATTTAACGAAACGTTGGAAGAGTCGCCCGAACTGGTTAACGACGATCCTTACGGAGAAGGCTGGATAATAAAAATAGCGGTTTCGGATGCTGCACAGGTCGGAGGGCTACTTTCGGCAGACGAATACAAAGCGTTGATAGGATAGTATGAAACCGCGTGTAAGTATTATTATGGGCAGCACGTCCGATCTTCCGGTGATGGAAAAGGCGGCGGCTTTGCTCAACGAATTTAAAATTCCGTTTGAAATCAATGCTCTTTCGGCTCACCGTACTCCCCGCGAAGTGGAGCAATTCGCGTCGAATGCGCAAAAGAACGGTATAGAAGTGATTATTGCCGCAGCCGGAATGGCGGCTCATCTTCCGGGCGTAATTGCCTCGATGACAAGCCTTCCTGTTATCGGCGTGCCTGTAAACGCTTCGCTCGATGGAATGGATGCGCTTTTGGCTATCGTACAAATGCCGCCGGGGATTCCGGTCGCTACGGTAGGTATTAACGCCTCGCTGAACGCGGCGATTCTGGCTGTTCAGATATTGGCTGTCGGGAATCCAGGATTGCAGGAAGAACTTGCCGGATACAAAGAGAATCTGAAAAAGAAAATAGTGGAAGCCAACGAGCAATTGGCAAAAGTGAAGTACGAATACAAAACAAATTAATAAATTTTTAAACAAAAATAAATATGCAAACAATCGAAAAATTTAATTTTGCGGACAAAAAAGTTTTTGTTCGCGTAGATTTTAACGTTCCGCTGGACGAGAACGGCAATATCACAGACGACACCCGCATCCGCGCGGCTTTACCCACGTTGAAAAGAATCCTGAACGACGGCGGAAGTCTTATCATTGCTTCCCACATGGGACGTCCGAAAAAAAATCCCGACATAAAATATTCCTTGAAACAGATTTTGGCTCATGTGTCTGATTTATTGGGCATTGATGTGAAATTTGCTCCCGATTGCGCGGACGAAGAAGCCGCAAAACTTGCCGCCGGACTGAAAGCCGGAGAAGCTTTACTGCTGGAAAACCTGCGTTTTTACGCCGAAGAAGAAGGAAAACCGCGTGGATTAGCCGAAGATGCAAGCGACGACGAAAAAGCGGCAGCCAAAAAAGCCGTAAAAGAAAGCCAAAAGGAATTTACCAAAAAACTGGCTTCGTATGCCGATTGTTACGTGAACGACGCTTTTGGTACCGCCCACCGCGCCCACGCTTCCACTGCTTTAATCGCGAAATATTTTGACGAAGGAAATAAAATGTTCGGCTATCTGATGGAAAAAGAAGTTAACGCCGTACAAAAAATTCTCGCCGATACGGTTCGTCCTTTCACGGCTATCATGGGAGGCTCGAAAGTTTCTTCCAAAATCGAAATTATCGAAAACCTGCTTACCAAAGTGGATAACCTGATTATTGCCGGCGGTATGACTTACACTTTTACCAAAGCGCTTGGCGGAAAAATCGGACGCTCCATTTGCGAGGACGACAAGTTGGATTTGGCGCTCGAATTGATGGAAAAAGCGGAGAAAAACGACGTTAATATGGTGTTGGCTGTCGACGCTAAAATTGCCGACGATTTCAGCAACGACGCGAACACGAAATTTGTAGCCGTAGACGAAATCCCCGACGGATGGGAAGGTTTGGATATTGGTCCTGAAACGGAGAAAATTTTTGCGGACGTAATCAGAAATTCAAAAACAATCCTGTGGAACGGTCCCACCGGAGTATTCGAGTTCGATAACTTTACGAGCGGTTCCCGCGCGGTAGGCGAAGCTATTGTAGAAGCGACTAAAAACGGCGCTTTCTCTCTTGTCGGAGGAGGCGACTCGGTTGCCTGCGTAAACAAATTCGGCTTGGCTGACGGCGTTTCTTATGTTTCGACCGGCGGCGGCGCTTTACTCGAAGCCATCGAAGGATGCGTACTTCCGGGAATTGAAGCCATCCGCGGATATTAATATCCAACATAGATGTTAAATTTAGAACACAGATGACGCCGGTTTAATTCGTCATCTGTGTTCTTTGTAAAATAAGCTCTTCCTTTTACTTATTTTTTTTAAAAAAATAAGTTTTCAAAACAATGCTATTTCCATCTATTTTGCGATCGACCTCTCGGGGAATTCCGGTCAGACGGACGCTTTTTACTCTCAAATCTTTGACTACGGAAATATTATATCCATCATCCATTTAGCTTCCATTGTTGTCGTTCGGAATGTTTTTTCCTGTATCTGTGCCGTTTTTTCCTGTCTATTTACGGAAACAATCGGGACAGATGTATGCCCTATCGTCGAATAGTTGTTTTTGCTTACCGTTTGCTGCATAATGTAGAAAATTATACCTTTGTGCGGAAATTGATTTAAAAAAGATATAATATGTCGATAGAAATAGAACGAAAGTTTTTGCTTAAATCCGATGCTTTTAAAGAGGAAGCTCACGCACATACACATATTGTTCAAGGCTATATTTCTTCAATTCCCGAACGTACGGTGCGTATTCGTATAAAGGGAGATAGCGGCTTTATCACCATAAAAGGCGGCTCTGCTAAAAACGGAATTTCCCGTTACGAATGGGAAAAGAAAATCCCGTTGGAAGAAGCCAGGGAACTGCTTCTGCTCTGCGATCCGGATATTGTCGACAAAACCCGTTACGAGGTGAGGGCAGGAGATTCCCTGTTTGAAATAGATGAATTTCACGGCGCGAACCAAGGTCTTGTCCTTGCAGAGATTGAGCTTTCGAGTGAAAATGAGGTCTTTCAAAAGCCTGAGTGGTTAGGCGAAGAAGTTACCGGTATTGCCTGCTATTACAACGTCGTGTTGGCGAAGAACCGGTATGTCAGGTGGTAACGATTAAACAAAGTTATCTGTGTTCTTTTGATTTTTAATCCTCTACTGCGTAACCGTAGGATTTCAACCAAAACTCCAACACTTTCGTCCAGTTATCGACAGGAAGTCCGCGTTTACGCAAACCAAAGCCATGTCCGCCTTTTTGATACGTCTTAAACAATACAGGCACGTTATTTTTTCTTAACGCATTGGAAAAAGCCTGGCTGTTGCCTATCGGAACAGCATTGTCGTCGGATGCCGCAACGATAAATGTTACCGGCGTTTGTGGGCTGACCCGCAGTTCGTTCGAAAACTGTTCCAGCAATTCGTCCGAAGCATTCATTCCCAATAAATTTTGCCGCGAGCCTACGTGGGTTAATCCGGCTTTCATCGTAATGACCGGATATAACAGTATCATAAAGTCGGGGCGGTTTTCTTTGCTTGTGAAATGAGTACCTAATGTTGAAGCTAAGTGTCCTCCTGCCGAAAAGCCCGCAACGCCGACTTGTTCCCGGTCTATTTTCCAATCGTCAGCCTGCTTTCGTATCAATTGTAAGGCAGTTTGAGCATCTTTCAACGGTATTTCCCTGTGTCCGTTCGGCATCCGGTAGTAGAGCACAAAAGCGGATATGCCCAAGTTGTTGAAATATTCGGCAAATTCCTTGCCTTCCTTAACGGCGGAAACTCCGCCATAACCTCCTCCGGGGCAAATAAGCACAGCCGCTCCTGTCGCTTTATTTTCGGGAGCGGAATATCGGTACATGCGGGCTTCGTTGACGTTCATAAGAAAATCGCTGTCCCGCCACTTTTCTTCTGTAATTCCGTTGCTTTCGGCGGCTCCGCCGGGGTATAACTTGATTTCTTCCTGCGCCTGCATCGAAATAAAACTTGTCATAAACGCTATAAATAAAAAATTGATTTTGTTGAACATAAGATATGATATTAAAATTAAAATTCGTATTTTTCTAAGCACATGACAAAAATAGACAGTTTTTTCTAAACACACTAGGCACACTAGTACTCAATAGATTTTTTTTAAGTTTTTTTTGAGAATTACACTAAACTATTGTGCCTATTGTGGTTTATTCTATAAAAAACAA
>JAISXQ010000225.1 GCA_031270425.1 Prevotellaceae bacterium
AAACCCGATGGATTTGAAACGCGGTATCGACAAAGCGGTTGTCGCGGTAGTGAAAAGCATTGCTTCGCAAGCGCAAGAGGTAGGAAACAACTACGATAAAATCGAACAGGTAGCTTCCATTTCGGCAAACAACGATTCGGAAATCGGGAAACTTATCGCCGACGCCATGCGCAAAGTGTCGAAAGACGGCGTTATCACCATCGAAGAAGCCAAAGGAACCGACACGACCATAGACGTGGTAGAAGGTATGCAATTCGACCGCGGCTACATTTCCGCATATTTCGTAACCAATACCGAAAAAATGGAAGTGGAAATGGAAAAGCCTTACGTATTGATTTACGACAAAAAAATCTCCAACCTCAAAGAACTTCTTCCGGTGTTGGAACCTGCCGTACAGTCCGGTCGTCCGTTATTGATTATTGCTGAGGACGTTGACAGCGAAGCCCTGACAACCTTGGTGGTAAACCGCCTGCGCGCCCAACTGAAAATATGCGCCGTAAAAGCTCCCGGATTCGGCGACCGCCGCAAGGAAATGCTGGAAGATATTGCCATTTTGACAGGCGGAATCGTTATTTCGGAAGAAAAAGGCATCCAACTCGAAAAAGCGACCTTGGATATGCTCGGAACCGCCGAAAAAATTACGGTTGACAAAGATAATACCGTGATTGTAAACGGAGCCGGCAAGAAAGACGCAATCGCGAACCGCGTGGGTCAAATCAAAACTCAAATTGCCAACACAACGTCCGACTACGACCGCGAAAAACTGCAAGAACGTTTGGCGAAACTGTCGGGCGGCGTAGCCGTACTTTACGTGGGAGCCGCTTCGGAAGTGGAAATGAAAGAAAAGAAAGACCGCGTTGACGATGCGTTGAGCGCCACTCGCGCTGCTATCGAAGAAGGCATCGTTCCCGGCGGAGGCGTGGCTTACATCCGCGCTATCGACAGTTTGGAAAACCTGAAAGTGGAAAACGCCGACGAAAAAACAGGCGTCGAAATTATCAAACGCGCTATCGAAGAGCCGTTGCGCCAAATTGTGGCAAATTCTGGAAAAGAAGGCGCGGTAGTTGTTCAAAAAGTGAGCGAAGGAAAAGCCGACTTCGGATATAACGCCGGCACGGACAACTACGAAAACTTCTTCAAAGCCGGCGTGGTCGACCCGGCAAAAGTTACCCGCGTAGCCTTGGAAAACGCAGCGTCTATCGCAGGCATGTTCCTGACCACCGAATGTGTGATTACGGAGAAAAAAGAAGATAATCCTGCTCCCGCAATGCCTATGGGCGGCGGAATGGGCGGCATGATGTAAAAAAAATAAAAATTAGAAAACAAAAGAGGCTGGAAATCTTGAAACAGGGGTTTCCAGCCTCTTTTTTTACTGGTCAGCCAACTTCTACCTTCTAATTTTTAATTTCTACCGTCCAATATTTGTATCATAAAAAATTAAACCGTATTTTTGAAAGATTTTTTTTCGAGTAAACAATAACCGGATTTCGTAACAACAAGTTTGCATGAAGCGTCTTTCGTTCCTGCTTTTAATTTTTATATGGGCTAATGCTTCTTCCATCCTGTTTGCCGACAGCGTGCAGTTGGTAACGGAAATGTACATATACGACCACGATGCAAATTACCGTTATACGTATTTGTACAACCAGAACCAGAAAAGGCTGGAAACAAAATACATCCAATCGGCAACGGACTGGATACCGCTTACCCAAACCGAATGGTGGTTTGAAGATAACCTGTGCGCCAAACATATTGAACGCGAATGGAAAAACGACGCGTGGAATAACAGTTATTTAATTGAATTTGAGTACGAAGGCGAAAATATCAAGTCGGAAATTCACAGCAATTCCGTTCTCCTGAGCAAAACGGAATTCGATTATTCCGGCTCCTTACTGAATCAAAAATCAGGATACACGTATCTCAATAGCGTATGGATATTGAATTCGCGCAGCGAGTACAGCTATTCCGGTACGGGAAAACCCACCGGCGTCCATCAAAACATATACGATACATCAACAGGAGAACTTTTACAGCAATTTCTTTTCACTTATACCTACAATAACAGGGATTTGGCGGAAGAAATTTTATGGCAGGAAAAGAATGCGTCCGGCAGCCTGATCAACAGAAAATTAACACGGTATCAATACTTGCCTGAGAAAGATTTGATAAAATCGCAGCGCGTTCGGACATGGGACACTATCGCTTCGACGTGGGAAAATTCGCAGAAAATAGACTACGAATACGACCCCGCCGATAATTTGCTTGGCGAAACATACCAAAGATGGGAATCCCAATTCTGGAAAAACGATCTGCGTTACGATTATCATTACAACAACCTCGGTCAACTTGTGCAAAAAACCACTTCAAAAAACATGTATCAGGAATGGCGCAACATTTTTTCTGTAAACTACTCCAATTTCAAAAACGGCAATCCGGGTTTTATGGAAGCGCAATATGATTTCTGGGGAGGCGAAACCGGAGAACTGTCGTCAACCTATATTCCATTTATGTTTAACGACGAGGCGCTTATAAAAAGAGGAAAAACGATAGAACTTTCCTATCTTACCACAGGGATGGACGTTTCGACGTCGGTAGAATTCCAAACCTATCCGAATCCCTCTTACGGAATTTTCTATTTCGATACGCAGCAATTCAAGGTTCAATCGTGGACGGTACTCGATTTAAACGGTCGGATACTGAAATCTCAAACGCA
>JAISXQ010000268.1 GCA_031270425.1 Prevotellaceae bacterium
GAATGCTTTTGAACATGCTATGATAGAAATTGTCAATTCACAGCCGGAATTTAACCGCCTGCCCATTTATCAACTTTGGGATAAAGAGGACGATCAGGTTTTGGCATATCAGAGGGGCAATTTGATTTTTATATTTAATTTCAACGGGCATAAATCCTTCCCCGAATACGGTATTTTGGCGGAAAAAGGAAGTTACAAAACCGTTTTAAACACCGACAACCCTAAATTCGGCGGTTTCGGATTGGTGGATGACGAAATAATCCACCACACCCTGTTCGACCCGGAAGAACCCGGCTCAAAAGAATGGTTGAAATTTTATATTCCGGCAAGGTCGGCAATGGTACTGAGAAAGGTGTGAGGGGGAAGTTCCAATTTGTAACGAAAAAACTATTATGAATAAAAAAGCAAAAAAAGGTCTTATAATCAGTCTGTCCGTCATTATCGGAATTTTCCTTATTTTATTGGCGTTGCCTTTCGCTTTCAAAGGAAAAATTACGGAGCTGGCAAAAAACGAAATAAACAATATGCTTAGAGCAAAAGTCGATTTCGGAAATTTCAACATGAGTTTTATAAAAAACTTCCCGAACGCGTCGTTCAGTATCAACGACTTGCAAATAACCGGAACGGAGGCTTTCGAGAACGACACGCTCTTTTTCAGTGAGAAAATCGACGTTGCTATCAACCTGAAAAGTTTATTTTCCGGCGGCGGGTACGAAATCAGGAAACTTGCTTTTGGCAAATCGGGCGTATTTCTCCACGTATTGCCCGACGGAAGCGTTAACTGGGATATTATGCGCGAGGAGATCGCAGAGCAGGAAGCAGACACTTCAAAAATGAGTTTTAATTTCAAGTTGAACAACGTCGATATTAAACATGCCGACTTTGTTTATCAGGACGACGAAGGCGGGATGAAATTCGAGATTTTGGGGTTAGCTTTGAAGTCGTCGGGCGACTTATCGGCGGACAGTTCCCTGTTGCGGACTCATGTTCAAGCCAACGCCGTCAGTTTTTGGATGGACGGCGTTGAATACCTGTCAAAAGCAACGGCGGAAATAAAAGCCGATGTCAACGCCAACCTGAACGATTTCGTTTTTACATTCAGCGAAAATTCATCACGCATCAACGCCATTGCTTTCTCTTTTGCGGGCTGGTTTCAACTGCTCGATCCCGAAGGTTTTGATATGGATATAACGTTGAATACCTCCGCTGTTGATTTTAAATCAATATTGTCGCTTGTTCCCGCCGTATATGCCACCGAATTCGAAAGCCTGAAAGCCGACGGAAAAGTCGCTTTATCCGGCTATGTAAAAGGAAAAATGGCAGGCGACGACTACCCCGCATTCGACTTGAAGCTGGCTGTGGAAGACGCTTGGTTTCAATATCCGGCATTGCCTAAGTCACTCCAAAATATCCATATAGGCGTTCAGGTTCGGAATCCGGGCGGCGATTTGGATTTAACGATACTTGATATTCCGAAATTCTCTTTTGTGATGGGCGGCAATCCCTTCTCGGCTTCCGCGCGGGTAACTTTTCCGCTTTCCGACCCCGATTTAACACTTAACGCCAAAGGAAAACTCGATTTGGGCATGGTGAAAGAAATCTATCCGCTCGGCGACGATATGGATTTGAACGGCGTATTTAACCTCGACCTGGCTTTGGGCGGGCGCATGTCGTATTACGAAAAAAATCAATTCGATAAATTTACCTTCGGCGGCAACATGTCCGTTTCCGGTTTATTGTTGAAAATGGCTTCGCTGCCGCAGGAAGTCGCTGTACCGAAAGCAAACCTGACTTTCAACAACCGCTACGTCGATTTATCCGTTTTGCAGCTTCAAATCGGCAAAAACGACCTGCAAGCTACCGGAAAACTCGAAAATTTCGTGGCATACGCGCTGAAAGACCAAAACTTGAACGGTCAGCTCAATCTCACATCAAATTATCTGAACATCAGCGATTTCATGTCCGGTGAGACGGAAGAAGAAAGTCCCGGAACAGAGGAAAAAGCGTTTTCGCTTATCGAAGTTCCCAAAAACATCAACTTTGCCGTGCAAGCCTCATGTAAAGAATTGCTCTACGGCAAAATGCGCTTTACCAACGCAAACGGAAGGTTGAAAGTGGAAAACGGCGAAGTGAAATTCGAGAATATGAACATGCAGGCTTTCGGCGGAAATCTGGGTTTGAACGGAACGTACAGCGCCGCCGATTTGAAAAAACCTTTTGTGGATATGAATTTCTCGATAAACGAAGTGGTTTTTACCGAAATTTTAGAACAAGTGGAAACGCTGCAAAAAATTGTTCCCATTTTCAGCAAGGCTTCCGGCAAGTTTTCAACAAAAATGTCCTTCCATTCGCTGCTTAAACAAGATATGACGCCCGATTTGGAATCCATATTGGCAAAGGGTTCGTTTTCGACAAAATCGGTAGGTCTTGCCGAGGTTCCGGCGCTCAACGCCTTGGCGTCGGGATTGAAGAAACCGGAACTCTCGTCCCTTTCGCTCAAAGATTTATCCCTGCTTTTCGCTATAAAAGACGGACGGATCGCAACACAACCTTTCGACGTGAAGGCGGGAAATGTAAAAATGAATGTAAGCGGTTCCACCGGATTGGATAAAACGCTTTCGTACAGCGGAAAAGCGCAATTGCCGAACGATTTGAATCTGGGAAAATTCTCGACGGTCGGCTTCACTATCGGCGGCACGTTTACCAATCCGAGCGTAAAACTCGACTGGGCGGAAACGCTGAATACCTTGGCGGACGAAGCCAAAAGTAATGTAAAAGCGGAAATAGACAAAAAAGTGGACGAAGTAAAAGCCAAAGCCGACGCCGAAATACAAAAACAGAAAGAAGCCGCCGCGGGGGAAATCAAACAGCAGGCGGACAAACTGCGTTCGGAAGCGAAAGCCGCAGGCGATAAATTGGTGCAGGAAGCTCAAAAGCAAAGCGAACAATTGGCAAGCAAAGTTACTAATCCGATTGCCAAAAAAGCGGCGGAACTGTCGGGTGCAAAATTGGTGGACGAAGCCCGGAAAAAGGCGGATGAATTATACCGGAAAGCCGACGCGGAAGCTACGAAATTGGAAGAAAAAGCGAATCAATGACTTTACGCGGATGACACGGATAAAACAACATAAAAAGAAAAATCTTAGCCGGACTAAAATGCTGTCCGCTCTTTTTTGCTTTTGCCTTTCTTTTTCGCTTTCGGCGCAACATAAAACTATTGCCGACGGCGAACTCTATTTTAACAACGGACAATACGGGGAAGCCATAGAAATTTATACGGATTTGCTGAAAAAAAATCCTAAAAATCTGTTGTTGAAATATAAGTATGCGCGTTGTTGTTACGAGTTGGGATTACAGGACGAAGCCATTCAATATTTTTTGGAATCCGACCCGAAGTTATCCATCCGTAATTACTATCTGGGCAATCTGTATTTCGATACCTATCAATTTGAAGAAGCGGCTATTGCCTACGAAAATTATTTGGAAACATTGTCCGAAAACGATGAAAAATGGCTCGAAATACACAGAAAAGTCCGGCAAGCCCGAACAGCCGCCGACCTGATAACAAGGGTCGAGGATATTGCCATAATCGACAGCATAACCGTCGATAAGCGGAATTTCCTGTCGTATTACCGGATGAATTACGAACTTGGAGCCCTCGAACAGGACAGTATTTTGGTAAACGGCGTTGCAACCGACCGCGTTTTTTACACAACACAGCGCAGGGACAGGCTTTATTTCTCGGACGAAAACAAAGGGCAGCTGGATATTTTCAGTTCCTACAAACTGTTGAACGGATGGTCGAAAGCCATACCGGTAGGAGAAGGGATAAATTCTTTGGAAGCCAACGAAAATTATCCTTTTCTGATGCCCGACGGCATAACCATTTATTTCGCTTCGGACAGGGAAGGCTCTATCGGAGGTTACGATATTTTCGCCAGCCGCTACGTTCCGTCCGAAAATCGTTACTTCGCGCCGGAAAATGTCGGTATGCCTTTCAACTCGCCCTACAACGATTATATGATGGTTATCGACGAAGCAAGCAAAACCGGATGCTTTGCTACCGACCGTTATATGGCTGAGGGCAAGCTTACAATCTACCTTTTTGCCCTTAACGAAAGTAAAAAAATAATCCGCCCGGACGACCGCAGCTACATAAGGGAAGCCGCCCGCCTGAAAACATTCAGGAAAGCGCCGAAGCCTTCTTCCCTGAGTTTTTTGAAAAACGACGAAACTCCTCAGGAAACGGATGAAAACTCCAATACTGCGGTAGAAACAGAAGAAACAAACGAAGCTGTAAGCGCTATTTCTTTCGAGTTTTTTATAACCGGCGACCTGACATATACGCATATCAGCCAGTTCAAAAGCAAAAAATCCCTGCAATCTTTCGCCGAATTCCGTAGCTTGACCAGCAACCTTGCCAATATGAAAAAAGAGTTGGAAGAATTGAGAAAGGAATATGCCGGACGCGAATCGGCGGAAGCCCGGGCGGAATTAGCCCCGAAAATCCTGAAACTTGAAACATCTGTAAACGAACACGCTAAGCATATAAAAGAAAAGGAACTTCAAATAAGGAACGAAGAAATAAAGCAAATTAGTTTACAGCAGTAACCTGAAATCTCGAAATTTCTATCATATTTTAAAAAAAATCCGCTATATTTGCCGGACAAAAAAACCATATTTAAGAAAATGTTAAAGGAAATATTATCAGTATCCGGCAAGCCCGGCTTGTTTAAGCTTGTTTCCAAAGGGAAAAATATGTTGATTATAGAATCTTTGGTTGACGGAAAGCGCCTGCCTGCTTATTCGAACGACAAAGTCGTTTCTTTGGGCGACATCGCCATCTTTACCGGAACGGGCGAAGTTCCCCTGGCAAAAGTGTTGGAAAGCGTAAAAGCAAAAGAAAATGGCGCTCAATGCTCCCTCGATCCTAAATCGGATAACGATAAGCTGCGGGCTTACATGAACGAAATAGTACCCGGTTACGATTCGGAGCGTGTTTATCCGAGCGATATTCGGAAGATGATTGTTTGGTACAACACCTTGATAAATAAAGGTATCGTCGATTTCGAATCGAAGGAGGAGGACGAAAAAACCGAATCCGTTGTAAAAGAAGTAAAAACAGCGACGCCGAAGAAGATCGTCAAGAATGAAGCCAAAGTAAAAATCGAGGCTAAAAAATCATCCGTACCGCAAAAGAAACTCACAGGAGTGAAAAAAAGCGGATAGTTCAGAGTTAGTTGGCTGCGCCGTTATTTTGCGCTTCGCGCGTTAGTTGCGCTTCGCGCGTTATTTGCCTTCGGCGTTATTTGCGCTTCGCGCGTTATTTTGCACTTCGCACGTAAAGATAATGTGAAATAAATAACGCCGAAGGCGAATAACAGCAAAGCAAATAACAGCGAAGCAAATAACGCCGAAGGCAAATAACGCGCGAAGCGCAACTAACGCCGAAGGCAAATAACAGCGAAGCGAATAACTTGAAATTCCAATGACCGTAAAAGATATTTGCGATATAATTGAGGAGTTTGCACCCATAGCTTTGTGCGAAAGTTACGATAATGCCGGTTTGCTTGTTGGAGACGGACAGGCGGAAATTTCCGGCGTGTTGATTTCTATCGACGTTACCGAAGCCGTATTGGACGAAGCCATACAAAAAGGGTGCAACATGATTGTGTCGCATCATCCGCTTATTTTCGGCGGGTTAAAACGCTTGACCGGTTCTAACGAAGCGCAACGTTGCGCGGCAAAGGCTATCAGGAACAACGTAGCAATTTACGCGGCGCATACCAATATCGACAGCGTTCTGCAAGGCGTTAGCGGACGGATGGCTGAAAAAATCGGTTTGGTAAATACGCGCGTTCTTCGGGCAAAGACGGATATTTTATTAAAACTCGCGGTATTCGCACCGCTTGCACATGCCGGCAAAGTGCGCCAAGCCCTGTTCGACGCAGGGGCAGGACGAATAGGCAATTACGATTCGTGCAGCTATAATATCGAAGGAAAAGGAAGTTTTCGCGCCGGAGAGGGTACGAATCCTTTCGTCGGTAATAAAAACGAAATTCACACCGAAGCCGAAACGCGGATTGAAGTCGTTTTGCCGGCTTATTTAAAGGATAAAGTTATTCGAGCCTTATTGCAGGCGCATCCTTACGAAGAAGCGGCTTACGATATTTATCCCTTGAAAAACGAGTGGCAACAAGCCGGTTTGGGAATTGCCGGCGATTTGCCGCGTCCCGAGCGGGAAGAAGATTTTTTACGGCGGATAAAAAAACTGTTTTCCGCAGGGATTGTCCGTCATACCGCTTTGCGGGGTAAAGAAATAAAGCGCGTGGCGCTTTGCGGGGGAGCGGGCAGCGCCTTTCTGCCCGACGCCATAGCTTCCGAAGCCGATATTTACATCAGCGGCGATTTCAAATACCACGAATTCTTTAACGCTGAAAATAAAATCATTATCGCAGATATAGGACATTTTGAAAGCGAAGTTTTCACAAAAGAAATTTTTTATGAAATAATTACAAAAAAAATTTCTACCTTTGCAGTCCGAATTTCGGACATCAATACCAATCCCATAAATTATTTATAATCAATATGGCAAAAGGAAGTAAAGTAGAACAGGAAATTACCGTAGAAGATAAACTGAATGCGTTATACAATCTTCAAAAAGTGGTTTCAAAAATAGACGAAATAAAAACATTGCGCGGAGAACTTCCGTTGGAAGTACAAGATTTGGAAGACGAAATTGTCGGTTTAACAACCCGTTTGGAGAATTTTGAATCCGAAATTGCCGAAGTTACTTCTGCTATCACCCAGAAAAAGATTGAAATAGAAGAATCGAGTATTAAGATAAAAAAATACGAAGAACAGCGTGAGAACGTGCGTAATAACCGCGAATACGACAACCTGTCGAAAGAAATCGAATATCAGACGCTGGAAATAGAGTTGTGCGAAAAACGCATCCGCGAGTACACCGCCGCGAAAGAACACAAAACGGAAGAACAAAAAAACGCCGCCGGACAATTGGCGGAACGTAAGCTGGATTTGGAGCAGAAAAAAGGCGAGTTGAACGAAATTATCGCTGAAAATAAACAGGAAGAAGAAAAACTGCGTGAAACGGCAAAAAAACTTGAAACAAAAATCGAAGAACGTTTGCTCACAGCTTTTAAACGCATCCGTAAAAATGCCCGCAACGGACTGGGAGTTGTTGCTGTCGAGCGCGACGCTTGCGGAGGATGTTTTAATAAAATACCCGCTCAACGCCAAATGGACATCAAACTGCATAAGAAAGTAATTGTTTGCGAATATTGCGGTCGTATTTTGGTTGATAAAGAATTGGCGGAAGCCCACAACGATTAAGAAATCTTGAAATAAAAAGTTGTCAGGTAAAAAAATAATGTGTAATTTTGCACGCTTGTTTTCGGATAAGGTAAAAAAGAAGCAATGCCGGCAAGGCAACTCACCTTCCCGATGTTATTATAAAAGTATTTTTAAATGTACGCAATTGTAGAAATTTTGGGACAGCAGTTCAAGGTCGAAGCCGGTAAAAAACTGTTCGTTCACCGTATGGAAGAAGCCGAAAGAGGCTCGCAAGTAGAATTTGACAAAGTATTGCTGGTGGATAACGACGGCAAGGTAACTATCGGCGTTCCCGTTATCGAAGGCGCAAAAGTCGTTGCCGAAGTCGTTTCGCACGTGCGCGGCAAAAAAGTAATCGTTTTCCACAAAAAACGCCGCAAAGGATACCGCAAACGCAACGGTCATCGTCAAGACTTTACAGAATTAGTAATTAAAGAAGTAGTAGCTTAATCCGATAAAATTTAGAAGAAAATGGCACATAAGAAAGGTGTAGGTAGCTCGAAAAACGGTCGCGAATCGGAAAGTAAGCGGCTTGGAGTAAAAATATATGGAGGTCAGTTTGCAAAAGCCGGCAACATTGTTGTAC
>JAISXQ010000273.1 GCA_031270425.1 Prevotellaceae bacterium
CAATGCTTTGATATACGTCGAGCGCGACTCGCAGAAAGGAATCATCATCGGGCGCGGCGGCAAATCGTTGAAAAAAGTCGGAACCGAAGCCCGAAAAGATCTGGAAACCTTCTTTGAAAAAAAAATCTATCTGGAACTCTTTGTAAAAGTAGAGAAAGACTGGCGCAATAAAGACGCTAAGTTGCGCAGTTTCGGTTATAATCTGGAATGAACATTACAACGAAATTTAACTTAATGGCATTGACCGGACGGAAGCAGAGGAAGATAACGCCTCTATTTTTTCAGTTTTAATTTTCTTCCCTATAATAAATCTTATCGTATTTGCCTTTTTCGTCTGCGCCCTGTTCTATCAAGTTGCGGTTGCTGTGAATGTGAATGTCGAAGTTTTTTAAGTTTCCATAGCATATTCGAAGCAGTCAGTTTTTGTAATACACAGACTATACTTTCACCGTCTTCCGCAATGTTACGTAACAAACAAAACCTTCCGTTTCGTAATTCATCCGGGCGATTAAATCCATATAACTTTTTACCTGTGTAATATAAGCCGGACTTTCGCTGTTGCCGAATTTGTAGTCGATAACAGTGGCTTTGTTCCCGCGGATAACAACACGGTCGGGACGGTAAAGCGCTCCGGAAGGCGTAAGGATGGATGTTTCGTTGAGTGCGCGCACGCCGGGAGCAAACCAATCCGCCGCTTCGGGAAGCTGCCAAAAGAACTTCAATTCTTCGCGGATAAAGGCGGCGTCCGCTTCGTTGATACGCCCGCTCGTTACAAGGGTTTGAATAGCATTTTCTTCATCTTCGCGATATTTTACCTGCCTCAAAATATCGTGCATAATCAATCCGTAATTCAAGCGGCTGCCGGTCGGTTCACGGTTTTCCATCCAATAGTCGAGGCTTTGACGGCGTACATGCAAGCGGCCTGCGCTGCTTACCGAAGGATAACCGTCTATTTTTGAGTCGGCAGGTCTTTCTTTTTCCTCCGTACCGGGGCGTATTTCCATTTTTCCCAGTTCGAAACAGGCGGTGTCGTCATCATAATATCCAGACAGTTGCAATCCGTTTTCCTTTCCGCTGTTATCCCGATAGCGCAGGCAATAATGAAGCAATGCCGCCAGAGAGTTGATTTTATCCGTTTCGCCCGTTCTTTGCATATCAATTTCGGGGGTAAAACAGATTAATTCGTGTTTCGCCCGCGTGAAAGCCACATAAGCGAGGTTTAAACTGTCGATGTACTGGTGCATTTTCTCGTCAAAATAGAGTTCCGAAAAAATCGTTTTTTCGAGTTTCGACGTATATTCCACGGGCAGCAAAGGCAACTCGTCGAAAGGTTCTCCGGCGGGTTTACACCACAGGATATTGCGCATGCGGCTGTCCAAATCCCAATCGGCGAAGGGAATAACAACCACGTTAAAATCAAGCCCTTTCGATTTATGAATGGTCATAATGCGGAAAGCCTGCTGACCATCGGGCGCGGAAACGTATTGTACCGCTCCTTTGGCGTCCCACCATGCCAGAAAGCTGTTCAGGTCGGCTGTTTTTCCGACGGAATATTGGAAAACGCTGTTCTGGAAAGCCTGGATAAAAACCGCTTCGTTGTACCAGTTTCCCAAATCGAAAAGCGCGATAATCCGCTCTACCATATCGAAAAGGGAAAGGTAGCGGATTTCTTCCAGCCGCGCCTGTTCTTCAACGGAAAACAGGTGGGAAAAACCGCTAAAATCTTCGGGTTTCGCTGCAAAACAAGCGTCCAAGGCTTGGGCGGGAGTTTTCGATTGCCGACCGCGGGCATACTCGTAGGAAACGATGGTTTGCCGGATGCGGTCGCCGGAATCTACGAAAAGCCGGAGCAGAGCAAGGATAAAACGCACCGAAGCGGCGGAATCTATCAACAAACCTTCGTTACCCATAACATCGTAGCAATAACCGGGTTTCGCATCCGCGCTTGTTTTGTAGCGCAACAGTTTTTCGATAATGGCTTGTTCTTCGTCGTTTTTACGCGTCAGCAAGCAGATGTTTTCAGGGGCATAACCCCTGTCCTGCAAATCCTCCAACAGGGACGGAAGGCAATTCAGGCTTTTTTCCTTCCAATTTTCACCGTTATCGTCCGGTGGAATAAACTCGAAGCGCACATATCCCTCTTTAACCTTTGCCGCGGTTTTTTGATAGATATTTTCGTAAGCGTGCGTTATTTTATGCCGTAAATTTTCGAGATCAGGATAAACAGCCAGCAAAGGGTCTATTTTTTCGTTCAATTTTTCTTGAAGGATTTCCGCCGCCGCACCGAAAAACGTATTGTTGAAGTTGACTATATTCCGGTCGCTGCGCCAGTTGGTGTCCAGGTTTTCTTCGCGTATTTGCTCCGTACCGAAATCGCGCATAATGGTTTCGTCCAGCAGTTTCCAGTCCGAATTGCGCCAGCGGTAAATGCTTTGCTTTACATCGCCCACAACAAGATTTGTATTTCCGTCCGCAAGGCTGTTGTCCAGCAAAGGGCGGAAATTTTTCCATTGCAACACCGAGGTATCCTGGAACTCATCAATCATAAAATGGTCGATATTCAGCCCCGTCCGTTCGTACACAAAAGGCGCGTCGCTGTCGTCGATGATTTTATTCAGCAGCATGTTGCTGTCCGAAATAAGCAAGGTATTCTGTTCGCCGGTCAGGGTTTTTATCTGCAATGCCAGGTCGGACAAAATTCCGAGGGTATTGATGTGTTTCAGTACAATTTGAGCTGAATTGTA
>JAISXQ010000034.1 GCA_031270425.1 Prevotellaceae bacterium
ATCGATGATGGGAAGATTTTTCGCGTGATTGTGATATAAATCCTGCGCCGTTTGTGTTTGCAGCACAAAGTTTTCGTCCATAAAGTTTTTCATAATGTAAATATAACCCCTAAATCCCCTAAAGGGGACTTCTTGGGGAGTGAAATTGATTAAGTACGTGTTTATATTATTTTCCTGAGTACATGACAAAAAATTGTTTTTTAGATATAAACCACAATTAATGTGCTAATTAATTTGCTAATTATGCGAATCAAGGGTTGAAAAGTCGGCTTGTCCCGCAGGGACATTACTTTATTAACCGTTCCCGATAGCTATCGGGATTAATCTAAGTACAACAATAAACGATTTTAGTAAGCCCTGCAAGGGCGACACTTAACAGCCTTGTGTCGTCCCTGCGGGACTTGGAGATATTTAGTCCATTTCCGTAAGCTAATCCCGATAGCTATCGGGAACGGTTAATAAAGTAATGTCCCTGCGGGACAAGCCCGTTTTGAGTATATCAATATCCAATTATCTACCCTTGATTCGCATAAACTAATAATTCCATTTATAAACAACGATGCTTTTCTCCTTAAAAAAGAGGCATAAAAAATATTTCATTTTAATTAAGGAAATATTTCTTTAATTATTTTCCGGCAATAAAAAAAAACACTAATTTTGTGCCGTCAATAAAAAAAACGACCGTTTCATTTCGGCAGATAAGACAATCAATATAAAATTAATTAAAAAAAAATGGCAAACTTAGATTTAAGCAAGTACGGCATTAAAGGCGATTTCGAGATTGTACATAATCCTTCTTACGAAGAATTGTTCCAAGACGAAATAAATCCTGCCAACGAAGGTTTTGAGAGAGGCGTGTTAACTACTACCGGAGCAGTAGCGGTTGATACCGGCAAATTTACCGGACGTTCGCCCAAGGACAAATTCATTGTATTGGACGACGTAACCCGCGATACATTGTGGTGGGACGGCGCTATTAACCGCCCTACAACGCCGGAAGTATTCGACCACTGTAAAGAGCTGGTAACAAAACAACTTTCAACGGCTAAAAAACTCTACGTCGTTGATACATTCTGCGGAACCAACGAAGATACCCGCATGAAAGTGCGTTTCATCGTAGAAGTCGCATGGCAGGCACACTTTGTAACCAATATGTTTATCCGTCCTTCGCACTACGAACTGGCTAACTACGGCGAACCCGATTTCGTATGCTTGAACGGCTCGAAAACGGTTAACCCGAACTGGAAAGAACAGGGTTTGAACTCGGAAGTGTTCACGCTGTTTGACTTAACCCGCAAAATGCAGGTTATCGGCGGCACCTGGTACGGCGGCGAAATGAAAAAAGGTATTTTCGCGTTAATGAACTACTACCTGCCTTTGCGCGGAATCGCTTCCATGCACTGCTCGGCTAACGTAGGCGCAGATGGCGATGTTGCCATATTCTTCGGACTCTCCGGCACTGGAAAAACAACGCTTTCGGCTGACCCGAAACGCTACCTCATCGGCGACGACGAACACGGCTGGGACGACCGTGGAGTATTCAATTACGAAGGCGGTTGCTACGCGAAAGTTATCGACCTTGAAAAAAATAAAGAACCCGATATTTGGAGAGCTATCCGCCGCGATGCATTGCTCGAAAACGTAACTGTTAAAGAAGACGGTACGCCCGACTATACAACCGCCGCTTCGAAAACGGAAAACACCCGCGTTTCGTATCCGATTTACCACATCAGCAAAATCGTTCTTCCGTCGCGTGCAGGACATGCCAGCAAAATCATCTACCTGTCGGCTGACGCATTCGGCGTATTGCCTCCGGTATCCATTTTGGACGACAAGCAGGCGCAATACCACTTCCTGTCCGGTTTTACTTCAAAACTTGCCGGAACAGAGCGGGGTATTACCGAACCGCTTCCTTCTTTCTCTCCTGCTTTCGGTGAAGCCTTCCTGACGCTGCACCCGACCATGTATGCCAAAACCTTGATTGCCAAAGCGCAAGAGCACAATGCAAAAGTTTATTTGGTAAATACCGGTTGGAACGGAACAGGCAAACGCATTTCGTTGAAAAATACACGCGCGATTATCGACGCTATCATCGACGGTTCAATCGAAAAAGCGGAAACAGTCCATATTCCGGTTTTGAATTTGACTGCTCCCAAAGCGTTGAACAACGTTGACACTGAAATCCTCGACCCGCGCAACACCTATGCCGATGTTAAAGAATGGGAAGTTAAAGCAAAATCCCTCGCAGGAAAATACATCAAAAATTTTGAACAATACTGCGATAACGACGATGCAAAAGCGTTGATTCCTTCGGGACCGCAATTGTAAGTTGCGGATTATGTAATTTTTTTACTTGAAAAGAAGCTGTTCAGCGATGGACGGCTTCTTTTATTTTTGCCCTGTACCTTCGTTTAATAAGTCCGGTCTCAGCCGTTGTGTACGCTCAAACGATTGTTCGTGAAGCCATTCTTCTATTTTTGCCTGATGCCCCGAAAGTAAAATATCGGGCACTTTCCATCCTTTGTATTCGGCAGGACGGGTATAGACGGGCGGCGCCAGCAAGCCATCCTGAAACGAATCGGACAACGCCGACTGCTCGTCGCCGATAGCTCCGGGAATCAGCCGTACAATAGCGTCCGTAATCATAGCGGCGGGAAGTTCGCCGCCGGTCAGTACGAAATCGCCTACGCTGATTTCTTTCGTTATCAGATGTTCGCGAATGCGATGGTCGATTCCTTTGTAATGCCCGCAAAGAATAATCAGGTTTTCGGCGAGGGAAAGGCTGTTTGCCGTTTTTTGGCTGAAACGTTCGGCGTCGGGCGAAGTGTAGATGATTTCGTCGTAAATGCGTTCCGATTTCAGCTTGGAAATAACGCAATCGACCACTTCGATTTTAAGCACCATTCCCGCGCCGAAGCCAAAAGCGTAATCATCTACGCGACGGTGCTTGTCGGTGGAATAATCCCGCAGGTTGTGTACCTTGATTTCTATCAGGTTATTGTCCTTCGCGCGTTTTATAATAGAGTGGTTCAAGGGACTTTCCAATAATTCGGGTACGGCGCTGATAATATCAATTCGCATATTGTAGTTTATAGTAGTTTATAGTTTACAGTTTATAGTTTATAGTTGCAAGCAGTAAGCGTGAATCCCGAATGCTATCTATCGGGAGAAATCTTGAATCTTGAATCTTGAATTTTGAAATCTTGAAATTAGAAATTTTGAAACAATCCATCGCCCCACTTCCCAAAAGTCCCAAAAAACTCTTTTCCGTTGTCTCTCCCTATTGGGGAGAGTACCCGAAGAGTTTATCCCGCCTCAGCGGGAGGG
>JAISXQ010000060.1 GCA_031270425.1 Prevotellaceae bacterium
TTTTTGTTTAGAAAAGACCACATAGCCGTCCATGTCTTCGACATGAACTTATGCTCAGAGGGTAAAACTATTCCGGTTTACCGGAATGTTTTACAGCTATGTGCACTTTTAAAAAAAAAATAAAAATACTATGTGTCGACTATGTGTCAGGTTTTTATTTGTTTTTTGTCATGTGCTAAGATCGCAACATTGTAAATTCTTCTGTCGCCGCGCTTCTTCACATTCCCGACTTCCACAGGCGGTAGCCGCGAAACAGCCCGTAAAGAAAAAACAGCGAAGCAAATATAATCCGGTACGTCATGTTAAAATCGAACAGGTTCGTAAAGGCTAACATAAACGCCATTCCCAAATAAATAAAGACCATAACAGCCCCTAACAGCAATCTCCATGAAAAATTTTTCCGCTCCGTCATGCTTTGATAATGTTTATGAAAAAAGAAGACAACTGTTTTTTTTTCAAACAAATATCTTCTTTTTTACCATTAGATAATCAGCGTGTTATCGTTGAAGTTTATACACAATAGGCAGTGTATAATACACGTTTACACTCACGCCGTTTTGTTTTCCGGGAACCCACTTAGGCATCGATTTCACCACGCGAACCGCTTCCTTGTCGCAAGAGGGATCCAATCCGCGCAAAACGGTTACTTCGGTTACTTCGCCTTTTTTATTCACAACGAAACGGATGGTAACACGTCCTTCGACTCCGTTTTCAGCCGCGATAACCGGATAGACCAAATTATCATGGATGTATTTCATCATTTCATCCTCGCCTCCGGGGAAAGACGGTTGAATTTCCACGCCGTAGTAAATTTCCTCTTTATCTTCAACAATAACTTTCTGCTTGTCCAGTTCGGCAATATCAATAGCGCCTTCCACATCTTCGCCTTCCACCGTAGCAATCGAAATCTGAATTTTTGTTTCGGCAAGTTCGTCCTGCGATTTCATCCGCGTATCGTCGTCCAATTCCGACTCGTCCACCATAACCGGCGCAGTAAACTGTACGGTCGATTTCAGCGGCGGCGGCGGGGGAGCGGTTTCCTGCCGGATAATATCCTGTTCCTTTACGCGGTCTTCCAGTTCTTTCAACTCGGCTAAAACCGACGATTCGTCGAGCGAGGACGCCGTACTTCTCCTTGCGTTCTCGATGGTTTCAATCAGCGTCGGAAGGACAGTCAGAAAGGCGGTGAATACAAACACGATAAGAATCGCTATCAAATGCCTTTTCGACGACGACTGGCGTATTGTATACGCTCCATACGCTTTGTTTTTCCCTTCAAAAACAATATCACACCATTCCTGCGACGTCAAATTAATATCCTTTGCCATAATTAATACGTTTTAAATGTGAAATTATTTTTTAGTTTCCGCATAAGCGGCTCCCTTTGTTTCGTAATTTTTAAGAAGGAATTCGTCGCCTTCCGTCATGGGAACAATAGCATAAGTACCGATAGCGCATATCTGCATTTCGTCCAGCACATCCACAAGGTTTTTGTAGGTTGCATTGTCTGTGGGTTTAATTACCACAACCATCCCTTCCTTATCGTCTTTTATCTCTTTCGACCGTTCGTTAAATTGTTCGGGCGTAACCTTTTCCTGATATTTTTGCTCACGAAGTTCTATCATATTAATCAGCACTTTGCTGTTGCGTTCGGTCAACATAGCCCGGATTCCCGCAGGCGAATAATCGCTTGCTATCAACGAGTTGTAATCTTCGTATTTCGGTTCCCCGAAATAGTAATAAGCTACGTCGTTGGCGCCTAATATAATGGTTACGGTCTTGTTCTTGTCCACCTTCGACTGACGTTCTTTTTCTATCGGAACATCTTTTGTAGGCATCACAAGATTCATCATTTGCGGTTTGCTCAAAGTGGTTACGAACATGAAAAACGTAATGAGCAACATGTTCATGTCCACCATCGGAGTAAAGTCAACCCTCAGATTCTGTTTCTTCGGTTTTCCTTTTTTCGCTTCGCCACCGCCGGTATTAATTTCTGCCATATTCTTGTCTTTTTTATTATTTACACATTAATAACCTTCGGGCATTCCTCTCAAAGTAGTTATCAGGTTGAACCTGTTTTGTTTCAAATCCTGCAAGGTGTTGATAATATTGCTTACCTTAGGGTAAGGCGTATCCTGGTCGGCTTTTATCGCTATTTTCAAGTCGGGATTCACCTGCGTTGCAAACTTAACCCAATCCGCCAGTTCATTATTCAAACTGTCGGTAGGCACGCCCGATCCTTTCAAGAAATCATCCTGGTCAACCGGCAATTTGTCTAAAAATTCAGGCAAATTCTTGATAGGCACACCGATAGAGGGCTGGTTTAGAAACGCCGCCCGTTGCTGGTCGGTAAATGTCAGGTTGCTGTAACTTTTGCTGATTAAGTCCAACACGGCAAGTTTATCATTCGGTCTGTCCAAGTTCAAGTAAACCAACCCGTCCGGCTTTACCAATATGGTAAGCAGGTTCGCGTCCGGTATCTTGATTTCCATTACCGAAGCCGGAGCCGTTACCCGTATTGGTTCTTTCGGCAAAAAAGTAGCCGTCGACATAAAGAACGTCAACAAAAGCACAGTAACGTCGCTCATCGCCGTCATATCGATAAACGGACTGTGTTTTTTTGCTTTTACTTTCGACATATTGTTAATTTTAATGTGTAGTAAATGGAATATTGAATCACTATTCTATTTACATACAGTTATTTTTTCAATGCTCTTTTCGTGAAAGTTTGTCCGATAGCAAAACTGATTTCGTCCACAGCATTCGTCATGTTTTGAATTTTTCCTGAGAAATATGTATAGGAAATAATAGCCAAAGCGCCTGTTCCAATACCAAGAGCCGTGTTCAAAAGCGCTTCGGAAATACCGATTGCCAAAGCGGTTGAGTCGGGCGAGCCTTCTTGACCCATAGCGCCGAAAGACCGAATCATACCCAATACGGTTCCGAACAATCCCATCAAGGTTCCTAATGTAGAGATAGCGGCAATGATTGCCATATTCTGTTCCATAGCGGGAAGTTCAAGTGTGGTCGCGCTTTCGATTTCTTTACCGACCAATTCGGCTTTTTCATCGTTGCTCAATTCCTGTCCGTCAATATCTTCGTAGCGGAGTAACGCAGCGGTAAGAATATTTGCTACCGAACCTTTTTGAACGCCGCATATTTCACGAGCGCCTGCCAAATCGTCCGTATTGATTTTTTCATTAACCCCCTCTACGAATTTCAATAAGTTTCCTTTGCCTTTTGCCTTGTTTAAAGCAAATGCACGTTCAACCGACAACGCGATAACGGTCAATAAAAGGGTCATAACGATAGGAATTACAAAACCGCCTTGATACAAGGTACCGAAGAGGTTTCCGTTAATCGGGTGCCCCTTGGCGTCGAAATTAGTTGTGCCCAACAATGAGCCGAAGAAACCCTCGCTTCCCGCACCACAAACGATAAAGAAAAATGCGAAAGCAACAACAGCGCATCCTAAAATAACCCATGCGGCAGATACTCCACCTGTTTTTTTTGTCTTTTTTACTTGTTTTTGATCTTTTGTTTCCATAATAATCTGATTTTCTTTTTTTTTTATTTTTAGTTTTTAATAATTATTATTCTCAGTAATAGTTCCGTAATATAAATACGCAGGTTTTTTATTATTATTTTATCGTATGAAATAAATTAGTTACAATCTTCTTAAAATAAAAACCGGTTTTCTCTTTTTTCCAATAAAACCCAACAAAGATAAGGTATTTTCAGCAAAGAGCAACTCCATTTTATCCGGCAAGGCACAAAAATAATTTTTTTTTCAATAATTGCAGCATATTAGGCAGCATAAAAACATCAACCGGCTCTTTTTTTAACATTTTTATTTCAACTATGTAAAAAAAGAAGCTGTTATAATACTTTTTTCACTTCTGTTTCTTCAAAACTTTCTATCATATCGCCGATATGCACATCGTTGTAATTACGGATATTCAAACCGCACTCAAAGTTAGATCCTACTTCTTTCACGTCTTCTTTGAAGCGTTTCAACGATTCCAATTCGCCTGTCATAACTACGATTCCATCGCGGATAAGACGTATCTTATTGTTTCGCTTGATTTTTCCTTCGCGCACCAAACATCCGGCAACCGTACCCACTTTTGTAATCTTGAAGACTTCCAGTACTTCTACCGTAGCCGTTACCACTTCCTTTATTTCGGGCGAGAGCATGCCTTCCATTGCCGATTTTATTTCTTCTATCGCGTCGTAAATAATGGAATACAGGCGGATGTCGATTTCTTCGTTTTCCGCCATCCTGCGGGCTGACCCCGTCGGACGAACCTGAAATCCGCAAATGATAGCATTGGACGCCGCCGCCAGCAACACGTCGGAATCCGAAATGGCTCCTACGGCTTTATGGATGATATTAACCTGGATATTTTCCGTCGATAATTTAAGCAAGGAATCGGCAAGCGCTTCCACCGACCCGTCCACATCTCCTTTTACAATGATATTCAATTCTTTGAAATCTCCCAAAGCTATGCGGCGTCCGAGTTCGTCGAGCGTAAAGTGTTTCTTTGTACGTAAATTCTGTTCGCGCTGCAACTGTTCGCGTTTGGTAGAAATTTCGCGGGCTTCCTGCTCCGCCTCCATTACGTTGAAATTGTCGCCCGCTTGTGGAGCGCCGTTCAAACCCAATATCAAAACCGGTTCCGAAGGTTTCGCTTCGGTAATACGCTGGTTCCGCTCGTTGAACATGGCTTTTACTTTTCCGTAATGAGTTCCCGCCAATACAACGTCTCCCTGACGCAACGTTCCTGCCTGCACGAGAACCGTGGATACATAGCCGCGTCCTTTATCCAGCGAAGATTCGATGATGGAACCAAACGCGCGTTTGTTCGGGTTTGCTTTCAAATCGAGCATTTCCGCTTCAAGCAAAACTTTTTCGAGCAGTTCGCCCACTCCCGTTCCCTGTTTTGCCGAAATATCCTGCGACTGGTATTTTCCGCCCCATTCTTCCACCAAATAATTCATATTGGCGAGCGCTTCTTTTATCTTTTCGGGATTAGCGCCCGGCTTATCCACTTTGTTGATAGCAAAAACGATAGGCACGTTAGCCGCTACGGCATGGTTGATGGCTTCTATTGTTTGCGGCATGACGTTATCGTCGGCGGCGACAATAATAATCGCCATATCCGTAACTTTCGCCCCGCGAGCGCGCATGGCGGTAAACGCTTCGTGCCCCGGCGTATCGAGGAATGTGATGCGCTGCCCGTTATCCAGTTTTACATTATAAGCGCCGATATGCTGTGTAATGCCTCCGGCTTCTCCGGCAATCACGTTGGTTTTTCGAATGTAGTCGAGCAGCGATGTTTTACCGTGGTCAACGTGCCCCATGACGGTAACAATAGGCGCACGCGGCAACAAATCTTCGGGCGCGTCGGGTTCGTTTTCGCCGATTGCTTCCACTACTTCGGCGCTTACAAACTGGGTTTTAAAGCCAAATTCGTCGGCTACGATATTAATGGTTTCCGCGTCGAGCCGCTGGTTGATTGAAACCATAATGCCGATTTGGAAACAGGTGGATATGATTTTTGTAACATCAATATTCATCATCGAGGCAAGTTCGTTCGCCGTAACAAATTCGGTAAGTTTCAAAACGCTTTCTTCGCCTTTTTCCCTTTCGACCTGTTCCTGTAAACGCTCACGGACGGCTTTGCGTTTGTCTTTGCGGTGTCCTACTGCGCTTTTGCCTTTTTTATTTCCTCCCGTAAGGCGTGCAAGGGTTTCTTTTATTTGTTTTTGTACTTCTTCCTCGTCAACAGCCGTTTTTACCGGACGTTTGAAACGCGAATCTTTTTCTTTTACATTGGAGTCTTTGGAACGGCGGTCATTAAATCCGCTTTGGTTTACTTTGCTTATATCGACTTTCTGATTGGTAAAGCGTTCCCTTTTCTTTTTCGGGAGCGTTCCATCTTCCGGTTTTACCAACTTTTTATCCGAAACCGTTTCTTTTTTGGCTTCGTTTGCGGCGCGGATCTTTTCGTCCCGCTCCCTGCGTTTTTGTTCTTTTGTTTTTGGTTTCGGACGGGTTTTGTCGTTTATCTTCGTCAAGTCGATTTCTCCTACAATAACAGGAGTAATATCAATTACCGGACGGGACAGTGTAAACACCTCTTCTTCCGGTTCGACCTCGAAATCGGGGTCAATGATAACAAGTTCTTTATCAACTTTTTCATCAACATGTTTCTCCGGAATTTCTTCCGTTTCCGCCTCTCCGGCTTTTTCCTCATTCGAGATTGCTGCTTCAACTTCCGCAACTTTCTCTTCTACAACTTCCTGAACTTCTATTTTCTCTTCCGGCAGGGTAACTTCCGGCTCTGCTGCGATAACAACTTCCGGCTCTGTTTTTTTATCTTCCGGTTCTTTTATCTCTTTCTCTACTTCAACGGTTTTTTCTTTTTCTGCCGGCTTCGCCGATGGTTTGGCTTTATCTGCCGCTTTACGACCGACTTCATCCAAGTCAATATGCCCGACAGCCTTAATACGCGGTATCCGGTCTTCCGACAGAGAGACGCGAATGGTTTCCGGCTCCTTCTTTTTTTCTTCCGCCTTTGGTTTCAAGTATCCTTCAATAGCAACTGTTTCGGCTTTTTCCTTGGACTGGCGTTCTTGACTTAAACGTTCCGATTCCAACTTCAACGCCATATCCTTATCGAACTCTTTCGCAAGCAGCAAATATAAATCGTCCGATATTTTCAAATTCGGATCCGCCTCTATTTTATGACCTTTTTTCGACAAGAATTCCACCGCGGTTGCTAAACCGACATTCAAATCTTTACAGGCTTTGCTTAATCTTATGGGCATATATTTACATTATTCAGAAGCCCCCTAAATCCCGACCTCTCTCCCCCCTTCGGGTACTCTCCCCTGAAAGGGAGAGACAACGGAAAAGAGTTTTTAAGGACTTCCCTATTCTTTTAAAAAATTAAAATTCACATCATTCTTTCCATCAGCGCTATCCAACGTCCATTTTAGGGACTTTATTCCTCGTCTTCAAATTCGGCGTTTAAAATAGCCAAAACTTCATCAATGGTTTCTTCTTCCAGGTCGGTGCGGCGGATCAGGTCTTCGCGGGA
>JAISXQ010000117.1 GCA_031270425.1 Prevotellaceae bacterium
CCGTAGTTGATTTTCAGGTTTTTAAGTTTTAAGTTCGACAGGCGACCGGATAAATCGGCGCTCAGCACGGCGCTTCCCTTTGCCTGCTTTAAATCGGGCGCAAACGCGGCTAAATCCGACAGCCTAAGGGTCGATTGCCGGACGGGAATCATTATGTGTATCTTTTCGCTGAAATTCTTAAAGTCGGCGACGCTGTCGTAGCCGATTAGTACCGGATCGAAATTTATGGACGAATTGGGCAGTTGTATCTGTAATATGGGAACTAATATGCCTGTTGACGAGTAAACGGCTTCGACTTTAACGTCCTTTATCGCGAAACCCGAAAATTCTTCCTTTGCCCCGAATTTGCGGATGGAGAAAGTTATGGAATCCTGCTTATGGAAGTTAACGGAAATATCGGTATTTATATCGTTGAACTTGAATTTGCCGGGGTCGAACGAGCCGGCTTTCGCGGGTTGCTTCGCGTTCGGATTCGTGAGCGAGAACGAAGAGTTTTTCAGGGTTAATTTTTTAATGTCGAACGCCATTCCCGAACTTGATGTTTTGTCGGGATTGCTAAGGGCTTTCAACAAAAAATCGGCATTGCTTCCCCCTGTCCGGTCGATAACCAAATTTCCCTGAAAAGCGTTTAGTTCCGCGCTTTGGATTAAAATCTGCCCTTTCAGTAAGTGCGGCAGGCTGAAACGCAGGTTCACTTTTTCGACAAACAAAAGCGTGTCTTTCTGCAAATCTTCGAGGTAGAGCTTCTTTACCAAAATGGTGTTGAAAAATTGGTAGTAAACATTGTCCACTTCAATTTTCGCGTCCAATGCTTCGGATAAATTTTTCACGACGCTTTGGGTAATGTAATTCTGTATCTTATTGTTTTGCAGTAAAATAAAAGCAGCCATAAGCAGGATAATAAATCCTGCCGCAGTAAATCCCAATATTTTAAGCGTTTTTTTTATACCTTTGGACTTTATTTGGTGCAAAAGTAGCTATTCTTTGCGGTTTTACATGTTCTATTCGCATTTTTTATGCCAAAATGTATTAAACATTCCGGTTTAATTAATTGTTATAAATTTTTATTCATAAAATTTTCTTCGCGCTTCTTCTTTTCTCCCGCTTTGGCGGGACAAGTCTTGCGGTTTTGCCTAAAAAGAAAAAGTTTAAACGAACTCAATTTCAAGATTTGAATAATTTCAAAATATGATTCAAAAAAATAACGTTCAAACGCCGCATTTTTCTAAAACTTCCTCTTGCGGAGGAGCTTCGGTTGCGGCTGATAAACCGGTTACGATACTTGGGATTGAATCTTCCTGCGACGATACTTCGGCGGCGGTAATTCGCAACGGCGTTATGCTGTCGAACATCGTTGCTAACCAAAATGTACATGCGAAATACGGCGGCGTTGTTCCCGAACTTGCGTCGCGTGCGCATCAACAAAACATTATTCCGGTAGTTCACGAAGCGTTGAAAGCCGCGCAGGTCGACAAGTCGGATTTGGATGCCGTCGCTTTCACGCGCGGTCCCGGGTTGCTGGGCTCGCTGCTCGTGGGGACTTCTTTTGCCAAAGGTTTCGCGCAGGCTCTCGGTATTCCGCTTGTGGATGTAAACCATTTGCAGGCGCACGTTTTGGCGCATTTTATCAGCGAGGGAAAACCGGACGAACGAAAGCCCGGATTTCCTTTTCTGTGTTTGCTGGCGTCGGGCGGCAATTCGCAGATTATCCACGTCCGTTCGCACAGCGATATGGAAGTAATCGGGCAGACGATTGACGACGCTGCGGGCGAAGCATTCGACAAGTGCGCGAAAGTCATGGGTTTGCCCTACCCCGGCGGTCCTCATGTAGATCGTTTGGCGAAAGAAGGAAATCCGGCGGCTTTCCGCCTCAATAAACCGCAAATTGCAGGATACGATTACAGTTTCAGTGGATTGAAAACGTCTTTTTTATATTTATTGCGCGACAGAATCAAAGAAAATCCTGATTTTGTTGAGGAAAACCTGAAAGACCTTTGCGCATCCCTGCAATCGACTATTATCGACGTGTTGATGCAGAAACTGAAAAAGGCGGCTGACGATTTGAATATAAAGCAGATAGCCCTTGCCGGCGGCGTTTCGGCAAACTCGGCGTTGCGGCAGGCATTCCACGATTACGGCGAAAACTACGGATGGGAAATTTACATTCCGCCTTTTGCTTTTACGACAGATAACGCCGCCATGATAGCCATGACCGGTTATTTTAAATATCTGAGAGGCGAATTTTGTCCGCTAACCGAAGCGCCTTTTGCGCGGACGTCGAATGTGTTGTGAAAGAAAAACTCCAAATTCGCATGAATCAAACAAACTGCTTCAATTCGGAAAGTTTAATACGCCCTTCGTAAATGGCTTTTCCGGTGATAACGGCAGGGACGCCGACTTCTTCCAATTGTTCAATATCCTGCACCGAACTTACGCCGCCGCTTGCAATAAGATAGATATTCGGCTGGGCGTGCAGTATCTTTTTGTACAATTCCACGGAAGCGCCTTCCAACATGCCGTCTTTGGCAATATCGGTGCAGATAACTTTAAAAATTCCTTTTTCCTTGTAGCTGCTGATAAAAGGGAGTAAATCTATTCCGGTTTCTTCCCGCCAGCCCGACACGGCGATTTTTTCGTCTTTCACATCAGCTCCAAGGATAATTTTTTCGCCGCCATAACGTTCAATCCACGAAGAAAAAACTTCCGGATTTTTCACGGCAATGCTGCCGCCGGTAATCATTTGCGCGCCGCATTCAAAAGCGATACGCAAATCGTCGTCCGATTTCAAACCGCCGCCGAAATCGATAATCAATTCCGTATTCGTAGCAATCCGTTCCAGAACGTTGTAGTTAACGATATGCTGCGCTTTTGCCCCGTCCAAATCGACCAAATGCAAGCGGCGGATACCCGCGCCGGCAAACATTTTCGCAGCTTCGAGCGGGTCGTCGTTGTAAACCGTTTTCTTCGCATAGTCGCCCTGCGACAAGCGCACGCATTTACCGTTAATAATATCAATAGCAGGAATTATTTCTATCATAATTTGCTTCGCTGTTAGTTGCCTGTGGCGTTAGTTGCGCTTCGCGCGTTAGTTGCGCTTCGCGCGTTATTTGGCTTCGCCGTTAGTTGGCTTCGCCGTTATTTGGCTTCGCCGTTATTTGCTTCGCTGTTATTTGCCTGCGGCGTTATTTGGCTTCGCCGTTATTTGCCTTCGGCGTTAGTTTGCTTCGCTGTTATTTTTACGGCAAAGCCAACTAATTTTAATAACGCGCGAAGCGCAACTAACCTTAATAACGGCGCAGCCGAATAACGCGCAACGCGCAACTAACTTTAATAACGGCGCAGCCAAAATTACAGGCTGTCTCCGAAATCTTCCCTGAATTTGGCGAGCAGTTTTTGCGCCCAATCATCGACAGGCTCCAAACCTCCCATAAAGAAGCGCAAAACAGGCGGTTCGTAAATAAATTTCAATCCGCCTATCAGGTGGCGGTTTTCGTACAGCCACAATATACGGTCTTCCACATACTTTATTTGCGACAACGTGAATACCCGGCGCGGAATAGCCAGACGCAGCAATTCCATATCGGCATAGGTTTCATTCCCATACTCGTCGCGCTGATTCGACACCGAGCCGCGTTCCATGCCGCGTACTCCCGAAATCAGGTAAAATGCGGCGGCAAATGCTCCTGCCGGATATTGTGTTTGAGGAATATGAGAACAAATGTTCATCGCATCGATATGGCAGCCCAAAACACCGGCGGGCGTTACAACAGGCACGCCTTTCGAATCCAGCGCATTAACCAGATATTCTATAAATTGCGGACTCTGGCAAATCATGCCCTCGTCCAGGGTTTCGTACAATCCTACGGCAATCGCTTCAATTTCGCGCACCGACATGCCTCCATACGTCAAAAATCCCTCGAAAAGAGGAACAAGGGGTTCTAATTCTTTGAAAATCTTTTCGTTGTTCGTACAAATACCGCCTCCCCGCGACGAACTTAATTTCCGCGCCGAAAAATAAATCAAATCCGCCATTCCCGTCATTTCGAGAATGATTTCTCCCATTGACTTATTTTTAAATTCTTCTTCGCGCTGTTTTACAAGCCATGCATTTTCGCCCAGCAGACTGGCGTCCAATACCAAACGGATACCGTATTTCCCGGCAATAGCATGTACTGCGCGTAAATTTTCGATGGAAAAAGGTTGTCCCCCGATAAGGTTGGTTGAGGCTTCCATGCGTATAAAAGGAATGTTTGAAGCCCCATGTTTTTTGATGCATTCTTCGAGTTTTTCCAAATTCATATTACCCTTAAACGGATGGCGGCTGCGGATAACATAGGCTTCGTCGTAAAGCAATTCTTCGATACGTCCGCCGTATTGCGTAATATGCGCCATGGCGGTTGTGAAATGATAATTCATCGGAACTACGCTTCCTTTGCGAACGTAGGCGTTTGAAATAATGTTTTCGGCGGCGCGCCCCTGATGCACAGGAAGCAGGTATTTTTTGCCCAACACGTCTTCCACCGCTTTTTGGTAACGCACAAAACTTTGCGAACCCGCGTAAGCGTCGTCGGCAATCATCATCGCCCCCAACTGGCGGTCGCTCATGGCGTTGGTTCCGCTATCGGTCAGCATATCGAGAAAAACATCTTTCGTATCGAGCCGGAACGTATTGAATCCGGCTTCGTAAAGAGCTTCCAAACGGCGTTCGACAGGAACTAAATGCAGTTTTTGTACAATACGGACTTTGTGTAATTCGAGCGGAATATCTTCGCCGCTATAAAACTTAATGCTTTTTGAAACGTCTGACATGGTAATTTTAATTTTTTATTGTTTTAAAATGTGTGAAAAATAAAGTGGTAAATTCCTGAACATTTACATACTATTGTTGAGTTAATAATAAAATGACGCATTATTATGATACTAATTTGTTGTGTTACATAATCTTGAATCCCGATAGCTATCGGGAGAAATCTTGAAATTAAGACAACGCTATATTATATTTATCCCCGCTTCTTCGCAAAATTCCAGCGCCATTTCGCGGAGTTTGAATTTTTGTATCTTACCGCTTCCGGTAAGCGGATATTCCTTAACAGTAAACACGTAGCGCGGTATTTTATACTTTGCTATTTTATCCTTGCAAAAGTCGCGTACATCTTCGGTCGTAAAGTGGAAGCCTTTTTTCGGGATGATGAAAGCGCCGACGTCTTCGCCGTAGCGGGGCGATTTTACCGCCACCACCTGCACATCCTTTATGCCCGGCATCAGATAAAGAAAATCTTCCACCTCTTTGGGTGAGATATTTTCTCCGCCGCGGATAATCATATCTTTTATACGCCCCGTTATGCGGTAGTTACCGTTTTCGTCCTTTACGCCCAGGTCGCCGGAGTGCAGCCATCCGTTTTGGTCGATAACCTGCGCCGTGGCTTCGGGGTTTTTGTAGTAGCCTTTCATGTTCAGGTAGCCGCGGCAACACATTTCGCCTTCCACGCCTGCGGGACATTCTTCGCCAGTTTCGGGATTCAGTACGGCGACTTCGGTAAATTCGTATTCGCGTCCCACGGTGGTGCAACGCATTTCAAACAAATCGTCAACACGGGTTTGCGTCATTCCGGGCGACGACTCGGTCAGTCCGTAAACGCTTGTAACGTCCATATACATTTTCTCATTTACCTGGCGCATCAATTCCATCGGACAGAGCGCTCCCGCCATGATGCCGGTACGGAGCGAAGTCATATCGAACATGTGAAACATAGGATGGTTCAACTCGGCGATAAACATCGTAGGCACTCCGTAGAGCGCCGTACAGCCTTCCCTGTGTATGGAAGCCAATGTTATAAGCGGATCGAATTTTTCGACCATCACCTGCGTACAACCGTGCGTGAGGCAATTCATGGTTGCCAGCACCACGCCAAAACAGTGGAAAAGCGGTACGCAGACGCAGAGTTTATCCGCTTGTGTGAATTTCATGTGTTCGCCCGTCAGGTAGCCGTTGTTGGCGATGTTGTGATGCGACAGCATAACGCCTTTCGGAAATCCGGTCGTACCCGACGTATATTGCATATTGACCACATCGTGACAGTTTACCGTCGATTTTATTTCATTCAGTTCTTTATCGCTTTTTGTGCTTCCCAACAATAAAATCTCAGGCGTATTGTACATGCCCCGGTATTTTTCCTGTCCGATATAAACGATGTTTTTCAGGCAGGGAAAACGTTCGCTTTTCAGATAGCCCCGCGGCTGCGATTTCAATTCGGGCAACAGCGTATAAACGATGTCAATGTAGTTGTAACCCGCCGCTCCGTTGGTGATGCAGAGGCTGTGCATGTCGGAATTTTCGAGTACGAAAGCCAGTTCGTGTTCCTTGTAGTTGGTGTTTACCGTAACGGCAACGGCTCCGATTTTGGCGCAGGCATAGAGAAAAGTCAGCCAGTCGGGGACGTTTTGCGCCCAAATTCCTACGTGCGCTCCCTTTGTTACGCCGATTGCCAGCAATCCTTTCGCCATGTTGTCCACGCGCGCGTTAAATTCTTTCCACGTGAAGCGCAGGTCGCGGTCGGAATATACGATGTATTCGTGGTCGGGTGTTTCCGCCGCCCAATGTTCGAGCCAGTCGCCGAGTGTGTTGTTTGAAAGTTGCATTGATTTTGAGTTTCA
>JAISXQ010000019.1 GCA_031270425.1 Prevotellaceae bacterium
TCGCCGTAACTGACAATGGTGTCGATTATTTTGGTTGACATATCTTTTATCAAGTATATGCCTCTCAGGATATTGCTTAAATCCTGAAATTGTACCTCCACCTGTTGAACGACCGCTTCCTTTTTTCCTTCGGGAATGACTGTGTCGATAATTTCGAGATGCCTCCTGTACATTTGTTCGTACTCGGCGCGGTACGATTCGTCGGCAGCCACCGCCAAATTTGCTGTTTTATAAAGCTGGTCGGTTATTCCCGATAGCGCCGATACGACCACCACAACAGGGACTTTTTCCGCTTCTACAATTTTTTTTAAGTTCCGAATACCCTGGACGGAACCTACGGATGTTCCTCCGAATTTTAATACTTTCATTTAAGCAATCAATTACATACGTTATAAGGCTCTATAACCGGTATAAGCTGAATCGTTTTTAGCGGCTTACTGCCTTCGGGTTGCAATATTAGTCATTTTTTAGCAAATAAAAATTGTCTTTTTAAGAAAAAAGAGTTAAATGCTATCAATTCGATTAAAAATCTGGTGGTGGCGTAAAAAGAATTAAAGTTATGTTTTATAATCCTTGCCGGGACTTACGCTGCTACTGCACGAATCCTTTCGCATGGGCTTGTAACCAATATCGTCAACGTTAAGATAAATAAGGTAATGAGGTTACGGATAGATATTCGCGCGAACGTATTAAAAATCCGTGTAAATTCGTAGAGTCCGTTCCCGTCCCGATAGCTTATCGGGAATCGGGACTGTGTGCTAAAACACTTTTGAGGCAACTGTCTTTTTCAATAACTTCTTGCAAAAACAACCCGCTGTTTTGACGGTTTTCCTGTTACCATGCAAACGCCCGGAGTTTTGTCGCCGTCCAAAGGAATACAACGGATGGTAGCTTTCGTTTCGTTTTTAATCAATTCTTCCGTTTCGGGCGTGCCATCCCAATGGCAGAGCAGGAAGCCGCCTTTTTCGATTTCCGTTTTAAACTCGTCGTAGGAGTTTACCTCGCGCGTTACCGAAGCGCGGTAATCGAATGCTTTTTTATAAATGTTGGCTTGTATATCTTTCAGTAAGTCTGCAACATACTCTTCAATATTTTCCACCGAAACGGTTTCTTTTGCCAGCGTATCGCGGCGGGCAACTTCTATCGTGCCGTTTTCGAGGTCGCGCGCGCCCATTGCCAGCCGTACCGGTACGCCTTTCAATTCATATTCGGCGAATTTCCATCCGGGTTTTTTATTATCGCTGTCGTCGTATTTTACACTGACGCCCCGCGCTTTCAATTTTGCGCTTATTTCCGCCGCTTTTTCCGAAATGGTGTTCAGTTGTTCCTCATTCCGGTAAATAGGCACGATCACCACTTGATAGGGAGCCAATTTCGGAGGTAGCACTAATCCGTTGTCGTCGGAATGCGTCATGATTAAACCGCCGATTAATCGTGTAGAAACGCCCCACGAAGTAGCCCATACGTGTTCCAGTTCGTTATTTTTATTGACAAACGTAACATCGAAAGCTTTTGCGAAATTTTGTCCCAAAAAGTGCGATGTTCCGGCTTGCAAGGCTTTTCCGTCCTGCATCAGCGCTTCGATGCAATAGGTTTCCAAGGCTCCGGCAAAACGCTCGTTCGCCGATTTCAATCCTTTCAGCACCGGCATTGCCATAAAGTTTTCGGCAAAGTCGGCATAAACGTCCAGCATGGTTTCGGCTTCTTTTATGGCTTCGGCTTCGGTAGCGTGGGCGGTGTGTCCTTCCTGCCAAAGAAATTCAGCGGTGCGCAGGAAAAGGCGTGTGCGCATTTCCCAGCGTACCACATTCGCCCACTGATTGCACAAAACAGGCAGGTCGCGGTAGGATTGTATCCAACCTTTATACGTGTTCCAAATAATAGTTTCGGACGTAGGACGGACGATAAGTTCTTCTTCCAACTTGGCGGCGGGATCGACCACAACACCCCGTCCGTCGGGGTCGTTTTTCAGGCGGTAGTGCGTAACAACGGCGCATTCTTTTGCGAATCCTTCCACATGGTCGGCTTCCTTGCTTAAAAAGGATTTTGGGATAAACAGCGGGAAATATGCGTTCACATGTCCGGTTTCCTTAAACATACGGTCGAGTTCGCCCTGTATTTTTTCCCATATCGCATATCCGTAAGGTTTTATCACCATGCAGCCGCGCACCGCCGAGTTTTCCGCCATGTCGGCTTTCAACACTAAATCATTGTACCATTGCGCGTAGTTTTCGCCGCGCGAAGTCAGTTCTTTTAATTCTTTTGCCATTGTTTTTTTTCTTTGTGAAAATTAGGAATGCAAATTTAGTCAAATTTAGTCAAAATACTTATCTTTGTAGGAAAAACAAAAAAATGCTTCTGAATTTTTAAACACATGAGAACAATAACAGAACGCCTCGCCCAACTTCGCGAAGCGATGAAAAAAAACAGTATTTCGGCATGTATCATCCCCGGAACCGACCCGCATGCAAGTGAATATATTGCCGACCATTGGAAGGAACGCGAATGGATTTCGGGTTTCAACGGCTCGGCGGGAACGGCGGTTGTAACCTTGGAAAAAGCCGCTTTATGGACGGATTCGCGCTATTTCTTGCAAGGGAGCGAACAGTTGCGGGGTACAGGCTTTGAACTGATGAAACAGGGACTGCCCGAAACCCTCGAAATCCTGCCTTGGCTGGCAACGCAGTTGAAAAGCGGTGAAAAAATCGGCGTTAATCCGCAGATGTTTTCTTTCAATGCTTACGGCGCGATGGAAACAGAATTGAAATTATACAACCTGCCGCTCGTTTCCGTTGATTTGATTTCGCAGGTATGGACGGCGGACAGACCGCTTCTTCCGAAAAATCCCTTTTTTGTTTTCGATACAAAATATGCCGGAAAACCGGTCGTGGAAAAGTTAGCCCTTTTGCGCGAAGAAATAAAAAAAGCGCATGCCGGCGTTTTCGTTCTTTCTGCATTGGATGATATTGCCTGGCTCTACAATATCCGCGGAAACGATGTAGATTACAATCCGGTAACGATTGCATACGCTTTGGTGGACAACGAAAAAGCCGTATTGTTTATCGACCCGCGCAAGCTAAGGGACGAAACCCGCGCTTACCTGAAAGAGCAAACAGTGGAATTAGCCGCTTACGATGAAATTTACGGAACGTTAAAAAATCTTCCGGCGGACAAAGCGGTATTAATTGACGGAGCGAAACTGAACCGTTCGCTCTTTGAAGCCATTCCTCCGGCTTGTACGATTCGGAACGCCATGTCGCCCGTGTTCAAGTTGAAAAGTGTTAAGAACGAAACGGAAATGAGCGGCGTCCGCCGTTCGATGATAAAGGACGGCGTCGCGCTGACGCGCTTCTTTATTTGGCTGGAAGAGCATGTTGCGGCAGGAAACCTGACGGAAATAAGCATTTCGGAAAAATTGTACGAATTCCGAAGTAAACAGGAAAACTTTGTCGGCGAAAGCTTCGGAACTATCGCCGGATATGCCGGACACGGCGCTATTGTGCATTACAAAGCCACGCCGCAGTCGGACGCAAAAATAAAGCCTGAAAATATATTGCTGCTCGATTCCGGCGCACAGTTTTTGGACGGCACAACCGACATTACGCGCACCGTTGCGCTCGGCAGCCCGACCGCTTTGCAAAAAAGCGATTACACAAAAGTGTTGAAAGGACATATAGCGTTAGCTACGGCAATATTCCCCGCCGGTACGCGCGGTTCGCAATTGGACATTCTGGCACGCAAGGCGCTTTGGGACGATTGCTTGAATTACGGACACGGAACCGGACACGGGGTAGGGCATTTTCTTTGCGTACACGAAGGTCCGCAGAATATCCGCATGGACGAAAATCCTGTTACATTACAGCCGGGCATGATTATTTCGAACGAACCGGGCATGTACCGCGCCAACGAATACGGTATCCGCATCGAGAACCTTATACACGTCGTTCCGGCAAAGAAAACGGAGTTCGGACAATTCCTGCAATTTGAAACGCTGACCTTTTTCCCGATCGACAAAAATCTGATTGACAAAAGCTTGCTGACCGAAGCGGAAATCAACTGGTTCAACGATTATCACGGACGCGTTTATGATTCGCTTTCGCCCGGGTTGAATGAAACTGAACGCAAATGGCTGAAAGAAAAATGTGTGGAGTTGTAAAATTTTAGCACGCAGACGACGCGGATGTTACGGACTTACACGGATAAAAACAAAATCTAAAATTCGCACAAAACAACGTGTTCTGTGCGAATTTTATTTGTCGCGTCAACAAAAAATCTTACTTTTGCCCTGAAAATCTAAAATCGTAAAATCTAAGAATAATAAATATGAGTTTTAATATCATTGTTCTCGCTAAGCAAGTGCCTGATACGCGAAATGTAGGAAAAGATGCAATGAAAGCCGACGGCACGGTGAACCGCGGCGCACTTCCCGCCATCTATAATCCCGAAGATTTGAATGCGTTGGAACAGGCTCTGCGCATTAAAGACAAATTTACCGGTACAAAAGTGCATGTATTAACCATGGGACCTGCCCGGGCTGCCGAAATTATCCGCGAAAGTCTGTACCGCGGCGCGGACGGCGGCTTTTTGTTGAGCGGTCGCGAGTTCGCGGGTTCCGATACGCTGGCAACTTCCTATGCCTTGGCTTGCGCCATCCGCAAAGTGGGCAGGGTGGATATGATTATCTGTGGTCGTCAGGCTATCGACGGCGATACGGCGCAGGTAGGCCCGCAGGTAGCCGAAAAATTAGGCTTGCCGCAAATCACTTACGCCGAAGAAATAGTGGATATCAAAAGTAGTAGAATAACCGTCAAACGCCGCTTGGAGCGTGGAGTTGAAACCGTAAAAGGATCGTTGCCGATGGTGATTACCGTAAACGGATCGGCGGCTCCCTGCCGTCCGCGCCACGCAAAATTAACGTTGAAATACAAACGCGCGACGACCTTATCGGAAAGACAGGCTTTAAATTCGGACTGTACCGAATTTTACGATACGCACCCCTGTTTGAATATTACCGAATGGGGCGCAGCCGACATCGAACACGAAGCGCAATGGCTCGGACTTTCAGGATCGCCCACCAAAGTGAAACAGATTGAAAGCGTTGTGTTTACGGCAAAAGAAAGCAAGCGACTAACAGCCTCTGATGGAGAAATAGAAAATTTGATGAAAGAATTAATCGCAAATCACACCATAGGCTAATCTTAAAACGACATGAACAACTTATTCGTATACCTCGAAATAGAAGACGGCGTTGTAGGCGACGTCAGTCTGGAATTATTAACCAAAGGGCGCAGGCTCGCCGACGAATTAAAATGTAAATTGGAAGCTGTTGCCGCCGGTTATCAGTTAGACGGTGTTGGCGCACAGGTATTTCCTTACGGCGTAGATGTCTTGCACCTGGCGGACGACAAGGGTCTTTCGCCTTACACCTCATTGCCCCACACTTCTTTATTGGTAAACCTCTTCAAAGAAGAAAAACCGCAAATCGCCTTTATGGGCGCGACAACTATCGGGCGCGATTTGGGTCCGCGCGTTTCTTCCGCTTTGTTCAGCGGTCTAACCGCCGACTGTACTTCGCTCGAAATAGGAAATTATGAGGACAGGAAAGCCGGAAAAACCTACGAAAACCTGCTGTATCAAATCCGCCCCGCCTTCGGGGGGAATATTGTAGCTACGATTGTGAATCCCGATTGCCGTCCGCAAATGGCGACCGTTCGCGAAGGCGTAATGAAAAAAGAAATTTTCGACCCGAAGTACAAAGGCGAAACACGGAAATTGGACGTATCGAAATACGTTTCAAACATTGATTTCGTAGTGGAAGTTATTGAGCGTCATATCGAAAAATCAAAAGTGAATATTAAATCCGCGCCCATTATTATTTCCGGAGGTTACGGAGTGGGCAGCGCGGACAACTTCAACTTGCTGTACGAACTTGCCGGCGTTTTGGGCGGCGAAGTCGGAGCTTCGCGAGCCGCAGTGGACGCCGGATTTGCCGAACACGAACGCCAAATCGGTCAGACCGGCGTAACCGTCCGTCCGAAGTTGTATATCGCCTGCGGTATTTCGGGACAAATCCAGCACATTGCCGGTATGCAGGAAAGCGCCATGATTATTTCCATCAACAGCGACCCGCACGCCCCCATCAGCGCCATTGCCGACTATAATATTACCGGAACGATAGAAGAAGTAATACCGAAAATGATTAAATATTATAAGAAAAACAGTAAATAACCCCCCTGCCCCTGAGGGGAGCTCAAAATTATGAACTTTTACACCGATAACCCCGCATTAAAATTTCAGCTTTCGCATCCCTTGATGCAGAAAATAGTTGCCCTCAAAGAGCGCAATTTTGCTGATAAAGATAACTACGATTACGCCTCGCGCGATTTTGAGGACGCGATAGATAATTACGAACGTGTTCTCGAAATTATTGGAGAGATTTGCGCCGATATTATCGCGCCCAATGCCGAAAGCGTTGATAAAGAAGGTCCTCAGGCGCTTGACAACCGCGTTGTTTACGCCCGTGGAACGCAGGAAAACCACGACGCGTTGAAAAAAGCCGGACTGTACGGAATGGCGTTGCCGCGCCAGTACGGCGGTTTGAACTTTTCGATGGTTCCTTACGTAATGGCAGCCGAACTGGTTTCGCGTGCCGACGCCGGATTCGCCAATATCTGGGGCTTGCAGGACTGCGCCGAAACGATTGCCGAGTTCGCGTCCGACGATATTAAGGAAGAATTCCTGCCCCGCGTTTCGCAAGGGCAAACCTGTTCGATGGACTTGACCGAGCCTGACGCCGGAAGCGACTTGCAGGCGGTGCAGTTGAAAGCTACGTACAGCGAGGAAGACGGCGTTTGGTACCTGAACGGCGTGAAACGTTTTATTACCAACGGCGACGCGCATATTAAGTTAGTGCTTGCCCGTTCGGAAGACGGAACAAACGACGGACGGGGACTTTCGTACTTCGTTGCCGACAATAAGCACGATCATACGGTAAAAGTGCGCCGTATCGAAAATAAACTCGGTATTAAAGGTTCGCCAACCTGCGAACTGGTATTTACCAACACGCCAGCCAAATTGGTCGGTACGCGCCGTCTGGGATTAATCAAATACGTGATGTCGCTGATGAACGGCGCACGCTTGGGAGTAGGGGCGCAGTCGGTTGGTTTGTCGGCAGCCACTTACAGCGAAGCGTTGGCGTATGCCAACGATCGCCGCCAGTTCGGGAAAGCCATTATCGAATTTCCCGCCGTATATGAAATGGTATCCACGATAAAAGCCAAATTAGACGCTTCGCGCGCGTTGCTGTACGAAACAACCCGTTTTGTAGATGTGTACAAAGCTTATGAAGCCATCGAAGCCGAACGCCGTTTGGAAGCGGAAGAAAAAGCGGAATACAAGGATTTTCAAAAGAGCGCGGACGCTTTCACGCCGGTATTAAAAATGTTTGCCAGCGAATACGCCAACCAAAACGCCTACGATTGTATTCAGGTACACGGCGGTTCGGGTTTTATGAAAGACTACGCCTGCGAACGCCTGTACCGCGACGCCCGCATCCTGACTATTTACGAAGGAACGTCGCAGTTGCAGGTAGTTGCCGCCATACGCCACGTAACCACAGGAACGTATTTGAAGAAAATACGCGAATACGAGGCTATGCCGGTTAATCCCGAATTTCACTCTTTTGGCGAACGCTTGGTCGCGCTTACGGCTTTGTACGAAAAGGCGGTGGAAAAAGTAACGGAAGCCAAAAACAACGAATACCTTGATTTCGTAGCCCGCCGGTTGGTGGAAATGGCAGGACATATTATTATGAGTTACCTGCTGATATTGGACGCCAGCCGCGACGACCAGTTCCGTAAATCGGCGGAAATTTACATGAATTACGGCGAAGCCGAAGTGCGTAAACACGCGCAGTTTATCGGCTGCTTCAACATAGAGGATGTAGATTTGTATAAAATAAACTTAGTACATGACAAAAAACAAATAAAAACCTGACACATAGTTTACAGTTTATAGTTTATAGTTTACAGTTTATAGTCTTTGTCTGTTACATATCAAGCAATTGAAAAATAATTCAGCTACAACATAGTTAACTTAACAATAGTATTTTTATCTTTTTTTTTAAAAAGTGCACATAGCTGTAAAACATTTAGCTACGCTGAACGTTGTTTCGGTAAACCGGAATAGTTTTACCCTCTGAGCATAAGTTCATGTCGAAGACATGGACGGCTATGTGGTCTTTT
>JAISXQ010000202.1 GCA_031270425.1 Prevotellaceae bacterium
CCATCAAAACAACTAAAAAATCAGGCAATTCCATCAAAATGTGGCTACCGATAAAACCGGTTCCACCCGTTAATGCTACTGTTTGCATAATTTTTTCTTTTTTATGTCCTTTTTTCTCCCTTTGGTTCCGACCGGTTAATTATTTTGGTTTACAAACAAAACGCCCCATACAATGGCGTTGATTTTATGTTGTTGTCAAAACCGAAATTCTTTGCCGAAATTCGGATTGAATATTTTGGTTTGTGCCGTTCTACATAAACCGACAAACTTTTTGAGCCGACATTTTTGTCCGCCTTCACTTCGCACGGAATAATTCCGTCCTCGGTATGCAGCAGGTAATCCACTTCGGCGGTGTTGCCTGAGTTCCAAAAATAAAGTTTATGGCGGTTCGCGGTCAATTGTTGTGCAACAAATGTTTCCGTAATTGCGCCGAGATAGTTAAATTTTTCGTTTTGCAGAATATCGGCAAATTTTATCCCCGCTAATTTGTTAAAAATGCCCACATCAAGCAGATAAAGTTTGAAAGAATTGTGGTTTTCGTCAATCAACAGAGGAATTTGCGGCTTGGTAACGAGTTGCACTTTCAGCAAAATTCCTGCCTGCAAAAGCCATTCAATAGCGGTTTCGTATTTTTCTTTTTTGCCGTTAATTTCAATGAGTTTGTACTGAAATTTATGTTTTTCTTTTGCCAACTGTGCTGGAATACTGTTGAATACATTGTTGATTTTCAACGAATTAATATTTTCGGAATATTTGGTCATATCCGCCAGATAACCTGTAATTATGTCGCTAATGATAGAAGTGTCGGTTTTGACAAGATTTTGGTCGTTTTTGATATAATCGGCAAGCGCCGCAGGCATACCGCCAATGCACAGGTATTGCTTGTAAATGTCGAGCGCTTTTTGGTGAATAATAGTTGATAATGAGGTGTTTGTGTCAAAACAGTTGCGAATTTCGTCAGCAAGCATTTTTTGATTTATCGCCCAAAGAAATTCCTCAAAGTCCATCGGAAAAAGGTACTCAATCTGCACTTTACCTACCGGAAACGGCGATTTCAGGCGGTTGATTTTCACGCCGGGCAAACTCCCCGCGCAAACAATATGATACTGTTCTTGTACCTCCGCAAAGAATTTCAACGACGCGATTGCCTGCTCGCAATCCTGAATCTCGTCGAAGAAAAAAATGGTTTTTTCGGGCGGAAGCAGTTTTTGAAAATAGAGTTCAATCTTGCGGACAATATCTTGTGGATTTAACGATTGGACAAAAAAATCTTTGTAATCCGCTTTTTCATAGAAATTTATCTCAACAATATTTTCAAAACCAGCCGAATTAACAAAATCACGAAGAACGTATGTCTTACCTGTCTGCCTTGCACCGATAAGCATAAGCGGCAAATGCCTCTCTTTTTCACTCCATTTTTGCAATGTGTTTTCTATTTTTCTCTTCATCTATCTATGAATTATCTCTACACTTCGATATATTTAATATGTATTATCTCTAAATACACCGCAAAAATACAGAAAACAATTGAAACTGCAACGTTTTTTCTGAATGATTTATTACTTTATTTTCATTTTTTTTGTTGTTTTCATTTTTTAATATATCTTTGTGCGTAAATTTTATTTATTTTTTAATCACCAAGCATTAATTGAACATGAAAAAAGTTTTTTTATTTACGGTTGCGTTGGCTCTTGCTTTCAGCGCATGCCAAAAGTATGACGTGTCGGAACCTGTGAGCGCCGACAAAATGGCGAAAGCCACCGTATCCGGAGTTGTTTATGCCAACACCGACCTGACCAACACCGACAAGGAGTTTGCGCCTGCCGGTACCAAGCTGAAATTCACCGCTTCGTACTCGGATTTAGGAATTACGACTAACACCGGAACTTTTGCGGCGGAGACTACCGTGCAAGCCAACGGAACTTACAGTATTTCCCTGCCGGCTAAAGCCAGCGATATTACTTACACGATTTCCTGCGAAGATTTTGTTGCAGACGAAGTAAATCGCTACAAAACGGTCAAAAAAATCTTTACTGCAACTTCTGACCAATCGGTAAAACAAGGTTTTAACTATGTAAAAAACATTGACTATGCCGCCGGAACTGAAATTCTATCTACCGTCTACAACTGGACGGAAAAAGGAAAGTTTGAAACAAAATTGGAATATGTAAGAGACGCCAGTACCGGAACAAAAATTGAAGTTCCTACCGGAACAAAGGTTATAGTAACTATCGCTAAAGCGGCTTTAGGAACCGAAAACGACAAAGTTTTTGAAGTTTCCGTAGAAACCGGAGGTAAAATAACGATAGAACATCTGTGTCCGCCGTTAACAGCAAATCCGAATTATATTAATATAACATTATCCACAGGCGTACTTCTTCCGGTAAAAATATTCGGAGAAGATTCTTATAAAGTATTCTCCATTCAGTCGAATGCTACACATCAACTGCAAGCAGGATATACCAACAATACTGTGAAATCTATTTTGCTATCTTACTAATTATAACCCTTTATATTGAAAAGAATAATGAAAAAAATAATAATATCGGCGGCAGTCATTCTATCTGCTTCTTTCGGCGTTTTCGCGCAGGAAAACGAAACGAAACAGAAGAAGGATTACAGCTATTTGTTGCCGCAAGCCGGCGATTTCGCATTAGTCATAGACGCAGGACCATTTCTCAAATATACAGCCGACCTGCTTAGTTTCGACGGAGGCGTGTCTGCAACAGCGCCTGACTTTAAATCTTTCCGACAGGATGTCATGGGAAAATATTTTTTAAATTCCCACACGGCTGTCCGTGCGCGTTTGACCATTGATGTAGATAATGCTAACAATAATTACTACGTACTCGACGACAACAAGTTTTACTTGGACGGTGATGTTGAAGCTCAAGTAGTGGATCACTGGAAAAAACGAAAAACCGACATTGAAATCGGCGGCGGACTCGAAAAACGCATCGGTTTCACACGCATACAAGGTTATGTTGCAGGAGAACTATTCTTGGGATTTGGGAAAGAGACCAACCAGTATATTTACGGTAATCCGATAAGCGAGGCGAACTCTGTACCGTCCACTACAATACCGGGTATGGCGGGACTTGCAAAACGTCCTCTGTATAACAAGACTGCGGGAAATAATTTTATTTACGGTTTGCGCGGAATTGTAGGGATTGACTATTTTATTACCAAAAATATCGCCATCGGAGGCGAAATTGCTTTGGAAGCACGCGGTCAAAAGAATACAAAAACATTGCAGGCTACCGAAGAGTGGGAAGTAAATCAGATAACGGTAAAAGAGGAATTAAATTCTCCGGGAGGCAGTACTTTCAAAATCGATGCTACTCCTGTTACAAGTTTAAGCATTAGCTTTTTCTTTTAATTGAACTCTTTTGAGTTTTTTAACAAGGTGAAAATAAAAAAGAGGGTGCGTCCAACCGACTTCACCCTCTTTTTTCTGTTCCCTGTGATTTCTTTTTAGAAATAGAACATCAAATAAAAACGCGCCCCGATATTTTCCGTTCCTAAATGGAAGGTTCTGTTTCCGGGCGATACTAAGTCGGTATGTACGTCAACCGTTTTGGTAGCCTGATTGAATCCTTCGACTACTTCATAACGCTGCGCCCCGAACATCTGGTAAGCGGCAAGCGACACTTCGCCTCCCAAAGCCAGATAATCGGTAAAGAAATATTCGGCTCCGGCAGACAACTGCAACCCGAAGTATTTATCTTTGGCATTACTGTAATCTTCCAGCAGATACAATCGCGTCCATGGAGTTCCTGTATGCGTCGTATTAAGATTCGTAGTTATTCCGTAATCAAAAGCCGCTGTTCTTGTCGGCTCTTGGTTGATTTCCGTAATTTTATTCGCATAAGCAATGCTCCGCCTGTCGTTTTGCGAAGCGTAGAGCAAACTCGCGCCGAAAACTCCTTGCAGGCGTTTCTCACCGTAACGATACTCCGCTCCTAAGGCTAAACTATACCCGGAACTAACTTTATTTGCCGCGTCGATTACTTTCGCTTCGGAAAAAGGATCGATAGCGAAAGCCTCATCGTCCCTCGCATACTTCCGCGAGGTTTGGTTATCGTACAATATCCCGATGTTGACTCTTGCCGCGATGTTATCCGTTACGAAGTATTTTCCCACTATGGAAACGTTCGGCTTTATAACTGCGTTCACATCCTTGCTCCATATTTTTCCGCCAAACTGATCCAGCCCGTTGCTCATATTTCCATTAAATATGTTTCCGAAATAGCTGAAAACAGGAGACATATCAATCCCCAAAGCAATATCGCCTTCTTTTGGAAGTAACCCGGCGGCGCTTTTCTTTTCTTTTTCCTCTGCCGAAGTCCATTGCGGCGCAACGGCAAAGGCAAGCAGCATTACTATGATTATTTTATTTTTCATTTGTTCAAAATTTATTATAACTGCAAAGACAAGAAGTTACGCAAAATAACTTTGCGTAACTTTATCTCTTTGCGGTTGATTTTTAATCATCATTATTTGTATTCCATGTATAACTGCTCCAGCCGTCAGGAATCGAAATTGGATTAAACGTCATCTTAGCCGACGACTCCGGCGACGACGCTTTTGTTATATCGAATTCATCATTATTCGTACCGCTTGCGCTTACGGTTTTATTGGATATGTTACCTGCGCTTGTAAACTTGCCGTAAATCGTAGTTTGCGCGTCTTTCGACGGATCTTCGTGATGAATAAAACTTACATTGTTGACATCGTTTACGGGCGTAACCGTTACCGTATAGCTTGCAGGAAGCGTAGTTACCGGAAGACTGAAACTGAACGCGCCGGAAGAATTGCTTACCACATCGTAGGGTATTCCGTTTAATGTTACCGTCGCCATCCGGTTCGCATCGTTTGTCCACGACGCTTTCCATGTTCCACCGTCTTTTTTCTGATAGGCTTTCTTTACGTTTCCTTTAATGCTTACCGTTTTTGTGGCTCCCGCTACTTTTAGCCAGCCCGGAAGATTATCGCTCCAGTTAACCGGAGAGCCGGTTGGATAAAATTTGCAGTAGCGCGTGCCGAGTTGATTCCACGATGCGCTGGCAGGTTTGTCTGTTAAATAACCGGAATAACTACCTTCCAATATTTCTTTATTATCCGTACCGGGTATCGCGTAGTGCTCGTAGTTTTTCACGTTGAGTGTTGGAAAGCCCCACGAAGAAATGTTGGATTCCATGCCGTTGAATTTAAGCAATACGGGGATGGAAAAAGTACCGTCCGCCTTTGTGGCTCCCACATAGATTGTGCTTTCGTGTGTTATCGACACTTTCTGATATGCCGCGTTGCTGTATATTCCCTGCCGGAATCCGCTTTCGGTTGCAAACTTCAAGGCGCCTTCCACGTTGGCGCTTCCATTAAAACCCGCTTTTTTCACCCAGCCGGCTAAGTTCTGCTCAAAAGTAGTTGGAAGCACGTCAGGAGTGAAACGATAATAAATATCTCCCAATTCGTTCCATTTAGCGTCGGCGCTTTTAATGTTTGTATTGAGGGAGTATGTTCCTGCCAATATGCGGGTATCGTTTTTTCCGCCTGCGTTATAATGCCTGTAATCTTTTGTTTTATAGTTTGGAGAGATGTTTGCTGTTGTAAGCGTAAACTCGTCGCCGTCGTTTTGGATGGGGATTGTTACGCTGTACGTACCGTCCGTCCCTACCGGAACAAAGAGCGTTTGATTGCCAATGCTTCCGCCATAAGGAATGGCTATACCGATACGGCGACCGGCTGCGGGGGCGTAAGTTCCTGTCAGGTAGCCGCTTTCTACCGCTTCGTAGATTTTTCCCGAAACAAGGGCTGTTTTGTCGTAACCTTTTATTTTTAACCATCCGGCTAAATCTGTACTGTAAGTTTCAACGCTAGCGCTTGGATTAAACTGGTAATAATTATCGCCTAACTGATACCATTTTTTATTGTCGGGTTCAATTTTGGCGCGTAACGAATAGTTGCCTGTCAGTTCAATTTTTTCCGAAGCTGTCTTATAATGCTCGTAAGTTGTTTTTTCATACGGATTGCTTAAAGTAAGCGTATAAGCGCTTGTGGTCTTTTCCACCGGAATGCTGACGCTGAAATTGCCGTTGGCGTCGGTTGCGGCAAGTACGGTTTGAGTGTTGATTGGAAAAGCATACTGAATCGTCAATTCGATCGTATGCACCCCGCCTCCGTATGTTCCTACGGCGTATGCGCTTTCAACCGGAAGTTTGGAAGAACCTGTAATGGTAACGCTCTCGGTATATTTAGCCAGATTCGTATTTTTATCAACCAGCCAGCCTGCCAAATTATCCGCCCATGTTTCGGGTTTGTTTTGGCTGGGAAGTCCGCTGTAATTATAATTGGGCGTAAAGGGAAGGTATTGTTTCCCGAAGTTTACATCTACGCCTTCAATCAGGTCGCTAAAAGTGGTGTAAGCAGTTACCCCTTCGGCGCTTTTGGTCGCATAGGCTCCTTTCAGTTTTACGGAAGCCTCCGCGTTGTAGTGGGTAAATTCATCGTTCGCCGAACCGAGAATCTTCAACGATTGGATTATGAATCCATCTTTGTAAGACTTTACCGGCATTCCTGTTTTTATATTTCCGTTCGCGTCGGTTGTCGCTCCAAAAATCACAGGCTCAGACAATCCTGACGCTGAATAGTCGACTTTTATTTCAACGTTTTGATTGGCGGCGGCGCGGTATTCTCCCGTCCGGTAGGCGCTTTCGTAAGCCATAAACACCGTTCCGGTCAGGTTCACGCTTTTGTCGTATCCTTCGAGGTCGAAATCATCTATTTTATACTTTACATCTTCTTCGTTAATAGTTTCGTTAGGCTTCAGTTTCCCTAAACTGGTAAGATACGTCACCGGAGTAGTATACCTTTTGAGCTGGCTCTTGAAAACCGGACTACCTTCTTCCATTTTGTCGAACACTTGGAATGGAGCAACAAATTCTTCCAAACGAAGCGTAACTCCTACTCCATTGACTACGCTCGGAAACTGGATTTCAAAATTTCCATCGGCGTCGATAACCGCTTCGTAGGTTTTAATGTCGCCTGTACCTGAACCTACTAAATAATCCTTTAAAGCGACGTCGAGAAAAACTTTGCGTCCTTCCGCGGCTTTATACACTTCGATACGGTAATCGGAAGAGGAAGCGTCAGCGCCTGCGTTGTACTTTACATTACCTCTCACGGTTGCCGTTTGTTCAACGTCGTCCAAATTAAATTCCGATTGTTCTTCTTTACAAGCGGAAAAAACAAGGACAAACAAAGCTAAAAAATAAAAAAAATGTTTGTTCATTTTTAAATTCATTTTAGAGTTAATAATTGATAATGAAATAATTGTATATTTTTTTAGTAAATACCACGATGCAAAATTAGCTTTTTTTTTGTATTCTCAAACGACAAAACGTGAAATTATCTTTAAAAGTCTGTATTTTTATGTTTTGTTACACGAAAAGGCATAAAGTTTTACTATTTTTTTCATTGCATCGAAATTTACAAAAATACAGTTTACAGAATCTGTGTTGAGAAATAAATTGACGTAACGTTTATTAGTACATGACAAAAACAGATAATTTCTCTAAGCACAATAGGCACAATAGGACACAATAGACTTTTTCAACGTTTCTTTGAGAAAAACCAATCACATAAACTATTGTGTACCATTGTGGTTTTTTGTATATAAAAACATTTAGTACATGGTCTCTTCTAAACAAAAAAAATGTGATGTAATTGAATTAAAACTATTGTTTTCTATGTGTTTATGCTTGAAATATTTTTTTGTCATGTACTAAAAATTACAATAGTTCGTTATAAAAACAGTTTCAAATCAATAATAAGGTTTTGTTTTTTTTCAATAAACTGTTGAAAGATTAAAAAGTTTTGTTTTTAAAACTTTAATTGAATTAAAAAAACATGGAAGAACATACTCTTTGGATAGCATTCGGTTTAACCCTTATCGCGGGATTGTCCACCGGCATAGGCAGTATTATGGCGCTGCTGGCTAAGCGGACGAATACGAATTTTCTCTGCGCTTCGCTGGGTTTTTCGGCAGGGGTAATGCTCTATGTTTCGTTTATGGAAATGATACCCAATGCCAAAGACGCCCTCGAACCTATTTTCGGGGAAAAAACAGGGATGCTCTACCTTATCCTGTCTTTTTTCGGCGGTATAGCGATGATTATGTTGATCGACTTTTTTATTCCCCAAACAGCCGCCAATCCGCACGAAGTTTATCGCGTTGAGGAAATGGAAACGAATCATTCCCTCAAACGGGTCGGTCTGGTGATGGCTCTGTCGCTTGCCATTCACAATTTTCCCGAAGGTATCGCTACTTTCGTGTCGGGTTTGGGTTCCTTGGACATCGCCATTCCCATTACCGTCGCTATCGCCATTCACAATATACCGGAAGGCATTGCCGTTTCGGTACCTATTTACCACGCTACCGGAAACCGTAAAAAAGCTTTCTGGTGGTCTTTCCTTTCGGGATTGGCGGAACCGCTCGGCGCTGTCGCCGCTTATTTTTTTCTGCTGCCTTACTGGACTCCCGCCCTCAATGGAGTGATATTGGCTGCCGTGTCGGGCATTATGGTCTTTATTTCGCTGGACGAATTGCTGCCTACCGCCGAAAAATTCGGGAAACACCATCTTTCCATCGGCGGTTTGGTAGCCGGCATGTTGCTAATGGCTGTCAGTTTGTATCTGTTTGTTTAAAGTTTCAACCTCCTAAGAATTTTTTCAACTTCTTTACGTATTTGAACGGAGCGTATTTAAACGGTAAATCTATCCACAGGGGCGTAGAAACGAGGGCTCTCGCGTTGCTGAATGCCAGAAAACTGTTGTGTCCGTGGTATTTGCCCATGCCGCTGTTGCCTGTGCCGCCGAAGGGCAGGTAATGATTGCTTACGTGCATCAGCGTGTCGTTGATGCATCCGCCGCCCGAAGCGGTTTTCCGAAACACGTTCTTTGCCTTGCTGTTTGAGCCGAAATAGTAGAGCGCCAGGGGTTTTTCATTTATGTTTACATAATGAATTGCTTCGTCGATATGATCAAAAACCATTACCGGAAGTAAGGGACCGAAAATTTCTTCCTGCATTACCGGGAAATCCGGTTGCACGCCGTCGATAAGGGTAGGTGAGATATAGCGTTCCGCTTCGTCGACCTCTCCACCATATACGATGTTTCCGTGTTTCATCAGTTTTTGCAGGCGTTTTACCGCGTCCGTATTGACAATGCGCGGAAAGAATTTACTTTGTTTGCAATCTTTTCCGAACATTTCTTCTATCGCCGCAATCATTTCCCTTAACAGCGCGTCTTTTATATCCCTGTGCGCGAAAAGATAGTCGGGAGCAATGCAGGTTTGTCCCGCATTAATGGTTTTCCCCCAGACGATACGCCGCGCGGCAATTTTCAAATCGGCGCCGGCGTCCACAATGCAGGGACTTTTCCCGCCGAGTTCCAGTACGACGGGGGTAAGATATTCCGAAGCCGCCCGCATTACCGTCTTTCCCAATTGCGGACTGCCTGTAAAGAAAATCATATCGAAACGCTGTTGCAATAATCTTGTGTTTACTTCCCGTCCGCCCTGCGTTATGGCGATATATTCGTCGTCGAAGGTATTTTTTATGATTTCTTCCATCGTTCCGGCAACCGCGGGAGTATAAGGCGAAGGTTTCAGCACGGCGCAGCAGCCCGCCGAAATAGCGCCTACCAAGGGATTTATCAGCAGTTGGAAAGGGTAATTCCACGGGGCTATTATCAGGGAAACTCCCAAAGCCTCGTAAATAATGTGGCTCGAAGACGGTTGTAAATGCAAAGGGGTCGGTACTTTTTCCGCTTTTGCCCATTTTTTCAGATGCTTTAAGTGATTATCAATTTCCTGCAACACAATGCTTATTTCGGTCAGATATGCTTCTTCGCAGGATTTGTGCAAAACTGTCCAAAGTGCGCCGGTCAGTTGTTTTTCGTAAATTTTGATGGCGGATTTGAGTTTGTTCAGTTGCCGGAGCCTGAAATTGAGATCTTTCGTT
>JAISXQ010000210.1 GCA_031270425.1 Prevotellaceae bacterium
CAAGGACATTTGATGAAAGAAATCTGCGGAATTTCGGGCAAGTGATTGATGACTATCGTTCCGAACAGAGGGCGTTGAAATCACGGCAGGATTATGTTGCTCAATTTGATTAATAAAGACATGTGTTCGTCTGATATTGGCTAACTCACAAGCCCTCTGTAGCCTTACCGTTTGAAATTAGACACAAAAGCGAATTTTTTCGGGCTTCCCGCCAAAGAAAAAAATTGGGTGTTGCTGGCAAATTACGCCGATAAAACCTTGATGCGCAATGCGCTTGCATTTAAAATAAGCGAACTGGTGGGGCTGGAATTTACGCCGTCGGTAAAATTTGTCGACCTTATATTCAACGGTAGTTTTTTGGGCAATTATATGATTTCCGACCAAATAGAAGTTGCCAAATACCGGGTTGATGTTGATAAACAAGAAATTACCGATACATTAGCGCCGGAAGTAACCGGCGGTTACCTGCTCGAAATCGACGGATTTGCAGCCGGCGAGCCCAAATGGTTTATCACGCCCGAAGGCTTGAAAATCACGGTGAAATATCCGAAAGACGACGAGATTAACGACGCGCAAATGAGCTATATTACCAACTTTACGAACAATTTTGAAAACAACCTGTTTTCGGCAAATTTTAAAGACCCCGAGTCAGGCTACCGCGCCATGGTGGATACGGCGACGCTCGTAAACTGGTATATCGCCTGCGAACTGACCGGCAATTCCGACTCGTTTTGGAGTACTTATGTGTATAAAAAACGCTCGGAAGACAAACTTTATTTCGGACCGCTGTGGGACTACGACATTGCTTTCAACAACGACATCCGGCTTGGCGACGCGGTAGATAAACTGATGCGGAACGAGGCGCATCAACCGCGCACATGGATTGAGCGCATTTGGCAGGACGAATGGTTTCAGCAAGCCGTAAAACGCCGCTGGAACGAACTCCTTGCCGAAAATATCGAAACAAAACTGCTCGATTACATCAACTCGACCGCCGACTTGTTGGAGGAATCCCAACGCTGAACTTCTCGTGCTGGAATAATCTCAACAGCCGCGTTTACCGCGAAACGTTCCTTTTCAAGACTTACGCGCAAGGCGTTAATTTTCTGAAAAATTACATCGAAAAAAGGGTGGATTTCCTGACGGAAAGTTTTGATATGCCCGCGCCCGAAGCGCCGACGGAAGCCTTTGTCGCCGACCCGTTTTGGTACCGCATTCTTAATCAGCGCACGAACAACGCCATTGCCGTAAGCGGAGAATCGGTTTTGGAAAACGCGCCGCTCGTAATGTGGGAGCCGCTCGATGAAAACGACGGACAACTTTGGCAAATTGCATCGCTTGGAAACAACCTGTTCCGCTTTGTAAACAAACATTCCGGCTTGGCAATGGCTTCCAACGGCAGAAATACCAATATGGTTCAGAAAGCGATCGACAACAACGACAGCAGTCAGGAATGGGAAATAGTTCCCTTATTTACAGGCGGATTGTACGGAATTTTAAATCCTGCGACCGGCTATTCCGTCAACAACAGCGGCGGCAGTTTCGACAACGGAGCGCCCGCCATTGTGTACAACAACAATATGATGCAGGAAGAGAAAACAAATCAGCACTGGTATCTGAAAAAAGAAAAAGAAATAATAACGTCGGAAGACCGTCGCATCGAAAACAGGACTTTCGCCTGCTATTTTTACGACAATTCATTACTGTACAGCAATTTGCCTGAAAACACAAACCTGAAAATATATAATTTGCAGGGGTTGCTGATTTCCGAAAAATCGGACATTTCCGGTAGCGGTCGTCTGGAAATAAAATTGTCGAAAGGAATATACATTGTTTCGGTAACAACAAAAAATGAATTATATAACTATAAGATTTTCAACTATTAAATACATAAAATGAAAAAAACATCGCTATTCCCGCTTTTCCTGTTGAGTTTTTCTACGCTTTTTGCCCAGGATTTGCCGTACTGGAAAAATACGCAGGTCGTTGCGGTAAACAAAGAAGAACCGCGCACCACCTTTATGACTTACGACAATGCGGCGGCGGCGCAAAAGTCCATTCAAACAGCCGCTTTCGACTATGCGCAAAGTCCTTATTATTACCTGCTTAACGGAACGTGGAAATTTTATTTCGTCGATTCCTACAAAAAACTTCCGGCAGATATTACTTCGGCGGAACGCAGCGTTGCCGACTGGAAAGACATCCAAGTTCCCGGAAATTGGGAATTACAAGGCTATGGCGAAGCGTTTTACGTCAATCAGCCTTACGAATTTGCGCCCCTAAAACCAACGCCGCCCCTTTTGCCCGAAGAAAATCCGGTGGGCGTGTACCGCCGCGATATTAACATTCCGGCGGCATGGCTCGAACGCGATATTTTTCTGCATCTGTCAGCTGCCAAATCAGGCGTTTATGTTTATCTCAACGGACAGGAAATCGGTTACAGCGAGGACTCGAAAGACCCTGCCGAATTTTTGTTGAACAACAGTATCAAAGCGGGTAAAAATGTTTTGACGCTTAAAATTTTCCGTTGGAGTACCGGCTCATGGCTCGAATGTCAGGATTTTCTGCGCATGAGCGGCATCGAACGCGACGTGTTCGTTTGGTCGCAACCCAAAACCGCCGTTCAGGATTTCCGCGTCGTTTCTGCCTTGGATGAGAATGACGCAGACGGAATATTCCGGCTCGGAATTGATGTGAAAAACACAAAACCGGAAAATAAAAATCTGACTGTCGCTTACGAATTAAAGAATTTAAAAGGCGAAACTGTCGCTTCCGCCGTCGAAAAAATTGCCGTGGAAGCAGGCGGAAAATCGACCGTAAATTTTGCGGCGGAGTTGAAAAACGTGGAAAAATGGACTGCCGAAACGCCCACGCTCTACCAACTGTTTATGACCGTAAAAGACGGCGAAAAAATCTGCGAAGTGCTGCCTTTCCGCGTGGGCTTCCGGCGGATTGAAATAAAACGTTCCAACCTGACTTTCCCGAACACGTCTACGCGACTTAATTTGTTGTACGTCAATGGACAACCCATAAAACTGAAAGGCGCGAATATCCACGAAACCACCGAAAACGGACATTATGTCGCGCCCGAACAGATGCGCCGCAATTTTGAACTGATGAAACAAAACAACATCAACGCCGTGCGTTTGAGCCACTATCCGCAAG
>JAISXQ010000035.1 GCA_031270425.1 Prevotellaceae bacterium
CGGCTTAGGCTGCGACACAAGTATTTTTTTTATTTTCAACGACATACTTATTCTATTTACACAATCTCACACTATATTTCCGTATATCCGAAACAGCAATAAAAACGGCAAAATTTCGAGGGTGCAAAGATACAACAATATGTAAAAAAAATCTACTGTTTTCGTAAAAAATATTTGAAATAACCTGAAAGCAAAGAATACAAGCGACAGTAAAGCGGTAATCAAAACAATAGCAATCAATACATTACAACTTAAAAACGAAGAGTAAACATGAAAAACAAGCAAGGGATACAAAACAATTCCAAATAGCGAAAGAGTGTTAAAATACGTTCTTCTCGCAACTTTAAACGCAGAAGAATCGAAAAAAACAAAACCCAATAAATGAGATAAAAGCAGTTTAAGCGTCAGAAATACGGTCGTCGTCCCCAAGAAAAGCCAATATTCGGACAAGAGGAAGCCATCGCCGGCAGACCTGAAATACAAGTAGCCGAATAAGCTGAAAACACCGATAAAAAACACGACATACAAAAAACGCGATAAGAAATAGAAGGCTCCCGGATTGATAAAAGAAGCCGTCCGGTCGTCAATTTCAAGAAGCAGTTTAACAGACCAAACAAGCGACGACGACGAGAAAAGCACCGCGGCAACAAACAATAAAAACAGCGCTCCCAAACAAACAAATACCCAAGCTTCTGTCTGCGGACAGGACGGAATAGTTTCCCCCGTATATCCCATTGCCTGTGGAAGACGCTCAAAAACAGAATCCTGACGCACGGAAACAAAATATCTTCCGGCGAAAGAACCGGCAAATGACAGTAATATTTCGGTATAATACATCACAAGTTTTTATACTTTAAATTGCCGCAAATTTTCTGTAAGTAACATCCCATTCCGGCGTGTTCCGAATAGCAGGCAAAACGTCTTCAGCGGCATTTACCACCGTCCACATACGTACATGTTCGTTTCGCATAAAATTCTCGTCCACGGCACGCTGCATCAATTCGACCAAGGAATCGAAATAACCGCCGATATTCAGAATAACAATGGGTTTTGTAAACAAGCACAACTGTTTCCATGTAATAATTTCCAACAATTCCTCCAAAGTGCCGCAACCTCCCGGCATGGCTACAACCGCATCGGACATCTGCGCCATTTTATGCTTGCGTTCGTGCATGCTTTCTGTGATATACAGTTCTTCCAAACCATTACGACACCAGCCTTCTTCCACCATAAAGCGGGGAATTACGCCCTTTACCCGACCTCCATTCGCCAACACGCTACCGGCTACTTCTCCCATCAGCCCGACAGCTCCGGCGCCATACACAAGGGTAATATTTTCTTCGGCAAAAATACGTCCCAAATAATTTGCCGCTTCAAAAAAAGCCGGCTTCACCCTGCTGCTCGATCCGCAATAAACGCAAATATTCATAATAATTAGCCTCCTAAATCCCCCACCCCATCCGTCCCGCTTTGTGGGACACCTTCCCGATGTGCCGGGATAAATCCTCCCGACCTCTCTCCCCCTTCGGGTACTCTCTCCCCAAGGAGAGAGAAAAAGGACTTTTTTCCGTTGTTGGAGAGGAAAACGGAAAAGAGTGTTCGGGACTTTTTGTAAGTGGGTGTTTTAAAATTTCAAGATTTCTAATTTCAAGATTTCAAAATTCTTTGTTCTTTGCTCTTTGTTCTTTGTTCTTTTTTTTATTCATCGCCTTTCCATCAACACAACATTTTCGACATGGTGCGTATGCGGAAACATATCCACCGGCTGAATAGCCGTAAGTTTGTACCGTGCATCGAGCAACGCAATATCGCGGGATTGAGTCGCAGGATTGCAGCTGACGTACACGATACGCCCCGGATTTGCCAAAAGAATAGCGTCAATCACATCTTGGTGCATGCCTGCACGGGGCGGATCGGTAATAATAACATTCGGATTCCCGTGCCGGCGGATAAATTCTTCCGTCAGAATATCTTTTATATCGCCGGCATAAAACAGCGTATTCGTTATTCCGTTGCACCGCGAATTTTCTTTCGCATCCTCGATAGCCTCCGGCACATACTCTATCCCGACGACCTGCCCGACCTGCCCCGCCACGAAATTCGCGATGGTTCCCGTACCGGTATAAAGATCGTAAACCAGCTCATTCCCTTTCAATTGGGCAAAGTTGCGCACAATCTTGTATAATTCGTAAGCCTGTTCCGAATTGGTCTGGTAAAAGGATTTGGGTCCGATTTTAAAGCGCAATCCTTCCATTTCCTCATATATGCACTTATTCCCTCGAAACAGATGTATTTCCTGATCGGTAATCGTATCGTTCGCTTTGGAGTTGATGCAGTACAGTAGCGACGTTATTTGCGGAAAACATTCGGAAACATGCTGCAACAATTTTATCCGTTCGTTTTCGTCTTCGCGGAAAAACGACAGAATCAGCATCAATTCCCCGGTAGAGGCTGTACGGATAATCATCGTCCGCAAAAAACCTTCCTGACGCTTCAAATCGAAAAATTCCAGATTGTTTTCCACGGCATAGCGGCGGATTTCGTTCCTTATCCGGTTGGAAATATCGTCCTGCAACCAGCACATTTCAATATCGAGCACCATATCGAACATGCCCGGAATATGGAAACCGAGAGCATTTACCGTATCGAAGTCTTTTTGCAACGCCATTTCTTCATGAGTACGCCAACGTTTGTTTGAAAAGGTAAATTCCAGTTTATTCCGGTAAAATTCCGTTTTTCCCGAGCCGATAATCGGCGAAATTTCCGGTATTTCCACCTTAGCGATACGGGTCAGATTATCCTCTACCTGCTGTTGCTTGTAGCGGATTTGTTCCGCATAAGGCAACATCTGCCACTTGCATCCGCCGCAAACGCCAAAATGCCGGCAAACAACTTCGTTGCGCTTGTCCGACAGTTTCTTTATACGAATGGCGCGGGCTTCCATAAAATGAGATTTTTTGCGCGTTACCTGCAAATCAACCACATCGCCCGGAACGACAAAAGGCGCAAACACGACCACATCGTTTACTTTGGCAATGGCTTTGCCTTCGGCAGCCAATCCGGTTATCAACACATCTTCCAAAACGGGCAACTCTTTCTTCTTGCGAGCCATGTTAATTATTTCGGGTTTCAAGTTTCGGGTTTCAAAACTGCAAACTTCTGTTTTCAACTTGCGAAATTACACTTTCATATTCAAGCTACCAAAATACGCTGCAAGAAATATCGTTCGTTTTTCACATTCTTTGTTTCTATTTTATGCTATTTCATGTATCAAAAAACGTAATATTGAAGTTTTTGAGTATTTTTGCACCCTCAATGAAGGATTTATGATAAAAAAAATCGATTTATACTTGCTTAAAAACTTCATTACCCTTCTCGTAATGACCTTCCTCATCTGCGCCTTTATTTTATTGATGCAGTTTATGTGGATGCGGTTAAACGACTTGGTAGGAAAAGGAATCAGCATACTAGTGTTAGCTGAATTTTTCTTCTACGCCTTTCTTTCGGTTGTACCGCTCGCTTTGCCTCTGGCTATTTTGTTAGCCTCGCTGATGACTTTCGGAAATCTGGGCGAGAAGTTTGAACTTACCGCCATGAAAGCCTCCGGAATATCGCTGTTCCGAATTATGCGACCCTTAATCTTCCTTCTTGCGTTCATCAGCATCAGCGCATTTTATTTTTCAAACAACATATATCCCAAAGCAAACTCCAAGTTATGGACCTTAGTTTTCTCGCTGAGGCACAAATCGCCGGAACTCGAAATACCCGCAGGAGAGTTTTATTCCGGTATCGGCGGTTACAATCTATATGTCAGGGAAAAAGAGAAAAACCTGCTGAAAGGCATGATGATTTACGATTTTTCTTCGGGCTTCAACAACGCGGTGGTTATGGTCGCCGACTCGGGGTACATAAAATTTACCGAAGATAAAAAGTACCTGATGCTTTCGCTTTTCAGCGGCGAAAGTTTCGAAAATCTCAAACAGCAACAGGGACGCAGCAACAATTCCGGCATCCCTTACCGGCGGGAAACTTTCCAAACGAAAGAAATTCTAATTGATTTTGACTCGAATTTCAACCGCTACGACGAATCCATACTGCAAAACCAGTCGGTAAGTAAAAACGTAAGCCAGTTATCTTATACAATTGATTCGATTGGAAAAATTGTAGATGTGCGAGGCGCGGAACAAGCCTACGAAATGATAAGACGGAATTATTTCGGCAGGGAAACATCTCCTGAACGGATATTGAAACAGAATTCCGAAATAGACAAAAAGCAATACAATCCCGATTCCCTTTTCCTGAACATGAACCAGCAACAAATGGTGGAAACCGCCGCGCAGGCAAAGAACATGGCGACGCAAAAGCAGGAATCGATACGCTACAACAAAATATCGCTCCAGGAAGCGACAACTCAGTTGACGCGGCACGCTACGGAATTCCACCGCCGCTTTACGCTTTCGTTCGCCTGCCTTATTTTCTTTTTTATCGGGGCGCCGCTCGGGGCTATTATCCGCAAAGGAGGGCTTGGAATGCCGGTAGTCGTATCGGTGCTTATGTTCATTGTTTACTATATAATCGATACAGCCGGCTACAAAATGGCGCGCGAAGGACTGTGGGAGCCTTTTGAAGGCATGTGGCTGAGTTCGTCGGTGTTGCTGCCTGTCGGTATTTTCCTGACCTACAAAGCGGCGGTGGATTCCGAATTATTCAGAAACGAAGCATATCTAAAATTTTTCAAAAAAATTTACAGCCTCCGAAAAAGCCATTTATACATAAGGGTAATGAATAAATTAACAAAGAAATTCAATTGAACACAACTCTCAAATAAATATAAAATGCTAAACACGATAGACGAAGCAGTTGGGGATATAAAGAACGGCAAATTAATTATTGTCATTGATGATGAGGATAGAGAAAATGAAGGCGATTTTATTTGCGCCGCCGAAAAAATAACTCCCGAAATGGTCAACTTTATGTTATCGAACGGACGGGGCGTACTTTGCGCCCCACTTACCGAAGAACGCTGCGAAGAACTCGAACTGGAAATGCAAGTCGAACGCAACACCTCTATTTTTTCCACGCCCTTTACCGTTAGCGTCGACAAGCTCGAAGGATGCACCACCGGCGTATCAACCGCCGACCGGGCGGCTACGCTCCGCGCCTTAGCCAACCCCGCTTTCGGACCGGAGGCTTTCGGTCGTCCCGGGCATATTTTCCCGCTCCGGGCGCGTTCAAAAGGCGTGCTCCGCCGCTCTGGACATACGGAAGCCGCCATCGACTTAGCCCGTTTAGCGGGATTGTATCCCGCGGGAGTACTGATAGAAATAATGAACGAAGACGGCAGCATGGCGCGTTTACCGGAATTGCAGGAAATAGCGAAAAAATTCAGCCTTAAAATAATCAGCATCGAATCGCTGATAAAATACCGCTTGGAACGCGAATCTTTGGTAGAAAAAGGCGAAACGGTAGATATGCCGACCGTATATGGTCATTTCAAACTAACGCCCTTCCGCCAGCTGTCCAACGGACTGGAACACGTAGCGCTCGTAAAAGGAGAATGGGAAAAGGACGAAGCGGTATTGGTACGCATGCACTCGTCCTGCATTACCGGAGATACTTTCGGTTCCATGCGCTGCGAATGCGGCGAACAGTTGCACGAATCGATGAGAATGATTGAAAAAGAAGGAAAAGGCGTCATTGTTTACATGAATCAGGAAGGGCGCGGCATCGGGCTGATGAACAAAATAAAAGCCTACAAGCTGCAAGAAGCGGGCATGGACACGGTTGACGCTAACCTGCACCTCGGATTCAAAGCCGACGAGCGCGACTACGGCGTGGGAG
>JAISXQ010000054.1 GCA_031270425.1 Prevotellaceae bacterium
GAAACTGCCCGGAAAGAAAAAGCTTACGGAAGCCGAATGGAAGGAGCTAAGTGCAGGTTTTGGAGCTTACCAGGCGTGGCTGTCGGAAAAAGCGGGCATTGCAGTTGAAGCGTTGGGGCTGGCTACCGTGCGCGAACTGCTTGCCGGAAACGCGCAGCAGCAACTGACCGCTTTGGTTGAGCAGGACAAGGCACTGGAAACAAATACCAGGAACATCATGCTGGTGGATAAGCTGGCGCGGTACTATCGTGATTTGTACAAACTGCTGAACAATTATGTAACTTTCTACGATTTTTATTCGCCGGAAGCCGAATCCATTTTCCAATCTGGAAGCCTCTATATCGACCAGCGACGTTGCGACCTTTGCATCAAAGTGAGCGATATGCCCAAACACGGACTTATTGCCAAATCGAGCGGTATTTGCCTGATATATTGCAATTGTACGTTGAAAGACCGGAACGAAGAAATGACGATTGTTGCGGCGCTTACCGACGGGGATTTCGATAATATTGAAGTCGGGCGGAACGCCGTGTTCTACGATAAGCAAGGACGCGACTGGGACGCGACTATCGTAAAGGTCATAGAAAATCCGATCAGCATCCGCCAGGCGTTCTGGACTCCTTACCGCCGGACGGCTAAATTCATATCTACGCAGATTGAAAAATTTGCCTCGTCGAAAGATAAAGATTTGGAGACCGCTACCACATCAAAGATAGAAGAATCCGGATCCAAAATAGGAACGGACGCGGCAATTGCCGGCGCTACACCGGCGCAACCCTTTGACATAGGCAAGTTTGTCGGTATTTTCGCCGCTCTCAGTTTGGCATTGGGAGCCATAGGTTCGGTAATCACGTCGGCGCTTACCGGCTTTCTGAGTTTAGCTTGGTGGAAAATGCCTCTGGCTGTTTTAGGTATCATGTTGTGTATTTCGGGTCCGTCCATGCTGTTGGCTTGGCTTAAACTGCGCAAACGGAATCTGGCGCCTTTGCTCGACGCTAACGGTTGGGCTGTGAATGCCCGGGCGACCATCAACATCATGTTCGGAAGAACGTTGACGGAATTGGTTTCGCTACCCGAAAATTCGCACGTAAATATGGTAGATCCTTTTGTTAAAAAACGGAATCCTTTTGTACCTGTTATTGTTGCGCTGGTTATAGCAATACTGTCGGTGGCATTCCTGCTGTGGCGTTTTGGTTATGTTCAGTTGCTTTGTACAGGCGGAGCGTAATGTTGTTTCGTGGACAAATTCTTTCCCTGACCGTTTCAAAAAATAAAAACAAAAGCCCTGCACTAATTTTTAAAAATGTGCCATTTTATTCTCCTGATAATTAGTTCCCTTTTGATCTTAACAATAAAGAAGTCCTGAAAAAGTGTCCGGTTTATAGATTAATGATTATTTTTGTGGTCGGAATTGAGCGTTTTTTCGACGCTTGATTTTTTCGTTTAACTAAAAAACATAGCACATGACTTTAATGAAGAATGTTTTAGCTTTGCGCCAGAAAAAAGCCATTGTAGAAAAAGGCGGCGGCGACAAAGCCATTGAAAAGCAGATTGCGATGGGTAAAATGACTGCCCGCGACCGGATTCTCGCTATTTTGGATATTGATTCCTTCCACGAATACGATCTTTTTGTACAACACGAAGAACGCAACTTTGGCATGGACGGCAAAGAACTTGCCGGCGACGGAGTTATTACCGGGACAGGAACTATAAACGGAGCGCCTGTTTGTATTTATGCGCAGGATTTTACGGTAATGGGCGGCTCGCTCGGACTAAAACACGCGCGTAAAATCACTAAAATAATGGATCATGCCTTGAAACTGAAAATTCCCTGCATCGGCATCAACGATTCGGGCGGAGCGCGTATCCAGGAAGGTATCGGAGCGTTGGCGGGTTACGGAGAAATATTTTACCGCAATACGATGGCGTCGGGAGTGATACCCCAAATATCGGTTATACTCGGACCTTGCGCAGGAGGCGCGGTATATTCGCCGGCGCTGACCGACTTCGTTTTTGTTGTCGAAAATATTTCGAAAATGTTTATTACCGGTCCCAATGTTATCGAAACCGTATTGGGCGAAAAAATATCGCAGGAAGACTTGGGCGGCGCCCGCGTACATGCCGAAATTACCGGAAACGCCCATTTCTACGCCTTATCCGAAATGGAATGTTTTCAGCAAATCAAAGATTTGATTTCGCTGATTCCCCACAGCAACGAGCGGCGGGCTGAAGCAATTGCCCCCAGAAAACCGAAAAGCAAAAAAAATATCGAGAAGATAATTCCCATCGATCCCAAGCAACCTTACGACGTGCGCGATATTATTCAAACGCTGACCGACAATTCCGATTTTCTGGAAGTGCATCAGCTTTGGGCAGCCAACATCGTGGTCGGATTTGGACGTATGGAGGGAGAAACAGTCGGATTCGTAGCCAACCAGCCCTTGTATCTGGCAGGATGCCTCGATTGCGATTCGTCGGACAAGGCGGCGCGTTTTATTCGCTTCTGCGATGCTTTCAATATTCCGATTATTACGTTGGAAGATATGCCGGGTTATCTTCCCGGGGTCGATCAGGAACATGCGGGCGTTATCCGTCACGGTGCGAAAGTGCTGTATGCGTATTCGGAAGCAATTGTTCCTAAAATCACCATAATCCTGCGCAAGGCTTACGGAGGAGGCTATATCGCGATGAATTCCCGCCACTTGGGAGCCGATTTCACATTTGCGTGGCCCAGCGCCGAAATTGCCGTTATGGGTCCCGAAGGCGCTGCCAATATTATTTTCCGCAAAGAAATAATGGAAGCGGAAGATGAAAACGCTATGCGTCAGAAAAAAGTGCAGGAATACATCGACAAGTTCGCAAACCCCTACGTGGCTGCTTCAAAAGGATATATCGACGGGGTAATCGAGCCGGCGGAAACCCGCGAATTGCTGCTCCACGCGCTTAACGTATCGAAAAACAAAGAAGATTACCGTCCGAAAAAGAAACACGGTATCCCGCCGTTTTAAAGGTAGAAGGTAGAAAGTAGAAATTGGAAGTTAAGAAACTAATAACTGCGAAATGGAAAAACCGAAGAATGAATACGTTGATTTTGCCGTAACGGCAAGAAAGTATAAAACCCTTCTGACGGAAAAATACAGGCATCGTGCGGTATGGACTAACCCGAGCGCTTACGAAGTGCACTCGTTCATACCGGGGACGATTATTGAAATTTCGGTAAAGGAAGGAAATGTTGTGGAAGAAGGAACTCCTTTATTGATTCTCGAAGCCATGAAGATGCAAAACCGCATCGAAATGCCCTTTACGGCTAAAATAAAGAAAATTCATGTGAAAACCGGTCAAAAGATAGCGAAAGGCACGTTGATGGTAGAATTGTACCAGGCGGAAGAGGATACGAAAAAATAAAGCTGAAATTTTTATGTACACCGAAGAAGAATTACGATTTGACGTTGCGAAAATATTAAAAGAGAAAGCGCCGAACAAAAAAGTTCCCAAATTTATTGTAAACTATCTGCGCAGGATTATCCACGAAGAGGAGTTGAACCGATTTATGGAGCTTCACGGCAGAAAACGGAACATGGAATTTATCGAGGCGATACACGATTTTTACGATATTACTACGACCGTCGAAGGGACGGAAAAACTGCCCCGGGGCGGAAAATATATCTTCGTAAGCAACCACCCACTGGGAGGAATGGACGGAGTAAGCCTTGCTTATTATATCGGAAAAGAATACGAAAACAAGGTAAAAATTTACGCCAACGATATTCTGCTTTTTGTCCGTCCGCTGAACGATATTTTTATCCCGATAAACAAAACAGGCAGTCAGGCGAAAGGCAACGCTTTGATAACTCAGGAATTTTTCGAATCCGACTGTCATTTAATCACTTTTCCGGCGGGAGCCTGTTCGAGAAAAATCAATGGCAAGATCGTTGACACCGATTGGAGGAAGAATTTTATCGGCAAATCCGTACAGCACAAGCGCGATATTGTACCGCTGTATTTTGAAGGACGCAACACCAACTTCTTTTACAACCTGGCGAAATTGCGTAAATTTTTAGGCATAAAACTGAATATCGAAATGCTTTATCTTGCCGACGAGTTCGCTAAACAACGTGGAAAACGCCACCGCATTTATATCGGCGAAGCTATCCCGTGGCAAACCTTCGACAAATCGAAATCGCAAGCCGAATGGGCGCAGTGGGTAAAAGAGAAAGTGTATGCCATACGGAAATAAAAACAGGAGAATCTGCCGTACAGCCCGACGTGCTGTCTTTGATTCATGCAAATAAAGGCGATATTTTTTTCAATTCGCCGCTTTTTTAATTATTTATACTTTTATTCTATCGGAATCGAGCGACGTATCCGCTGGTCGAGCGAAGTCAACGTTTCCGTAGTAGCTACTCCGTTTATTTCCTGTATTTTCCCGTTAAGCAATTCCATTAAATGTTCGGCGTTTTTCGCGTATAATTTAATAAGAATCGTGTAGGGTCCAAGGGTGTACTGCGATTCGACTATTTCGGGGATTTTCTCCAATTCGTTTACCACTTCTTTATACATCGAAGCCCGTTCCAGAGTAATACCGATATATACGCATATCTGGTAACCAAGCATTTTAGCGTTAACAGTATATCCCGACCCTGTAATAACTTCCATATCTATCAAGCGTTGTACGCGCTGATGTATCGCCGCTCTCGAAACGCCGCATTCCTCCGCAACGTCTTTAAACGGCAGGCGTGCATTTTGTGTAATTATCTGTAATATTTTTCGATCCAACTGATCTATTTTTTCCATAGTGATTATTTTTTTTATTGTCGTGCAAATATATACATTCTAACTGGTTTTTTTAATAATTCCTGTTATAAATATCGTCTTGAAATCTCAAAAAGAACAAAAAACCGGATGCAGGCAGCCGGTTTTTGTTTTAACCCATAGACTTAACTATAATTTATTTTTCTATGGAAATAAGTTCTATTTCGAAAATAAGAGTTGAAAACGGTTTAATCGTTCCTTGGTCAGCTGATCCATAAGCCAGATTCTGAGGAATATAAAGAATCCATTTCGAACCTGCGGGCATCAACTGCAAGGCTTCCGTCCATCCTCTTATAACCTGGTTCAGTCCAAATACGGAAGCTTCCTTACGTTCTACGGAGCTGTCGAATACCGTTCCGTCAATCAAGGTTCCGTGGTAATGAACCTTTACGCGGTCGGTTTCCGTTGGTTTTTTCCCTTTTCCGGTTTTCACGATTTTGTATTGAAGTCCGCTTTCCGTTATAACAACATCTTTATTTTTAGCGTTTTCGGCAAGGAAAGCTTCGCCGGCTTCCTTGTTTTCCTTATATTGTACGGCTATTTTCTCTTCGCGTTGTTTCTGGACTAACTCCTGTATGTACTGTTGAGGATCGATTGCGGAAAAAACAGCGTCTTTACCTGCCAGTGCGTTAATCATGGCTTGGATGAAAATATTTTTATCCGCCAAAATGGTAGAGTCTCCGAAAAGTCCCGCCCCGCTCGAAGCCTGTTTCAAACCCACGCCGAGGCTTTCTCCCTGCTCGATAATGCGGTCGTCATCCTTAGCCGTTAAGCCTTTGTCTAACCCTTTTAAGTATGCTTTTGAAATTTTCAGGCTCGAATCGTTTCCGAAATAATAATCTTTCATTTGAGAGGCGCTGCTTACGCCAATGGCATAATTCAAACTGTCGAGTTCTTTTGCGCTTGGCACGGCGGAAAGCGAATCGTTGCGGAATTTGGCAAACAGTCTGTCGGCGACTTCCCTTGCGTTTTCAGCGGAAATCTTCAATTCTTTTCCAAGCAGCGTGTTGTTGATAGCTTTTTGGGCAATTTTAGGTATTACTTTTAATGCGGAGTCTCCAAAAAACGGCTGGGCTTTAATGTTTGACCCCAATTCTATCCCCTGGTAATAAGCCTGAATTTCTTCGTGCGACAAGGAAGCTATCGAGCTTTTATAGCCTTTTTCCACCGCTTTGAAAAAGTCTTTTTGTTTTTTACCTGTCGTATCAAGGATTTCGGTTTTCAACGAATTTCCGTAAGAAATTCCCATCGCATAGTTCACACTGTCGTTGACAGAATTTAGTGTTATGTCTTTTGCCTGATATGTTTTTCCGCAGGAAGCGAACAAAACAACAACGGTAAAAGCCGTCAAAAATAAATTGTTTTTTTTCATTTTTAGGATTACTTTTTGTTTGATTTAATTTGATATTTCATTTTTTTGTTTCATTTTTTTTATTCTGCCGGATTTATTTCGAGCAGTTCAACATCGAAAATCAGTGTTGCGTAAGGCGGAATCGCGCCCTGTCTTCCCTGTTCGCCGTAAGCAAGGTTGTAAGGAATAAAAAATTTGTATTTCGCTCCTGTGGACATTAATTGAACGCCTTCCGTCCATCCCGGAATGACTTGATTAAGAGGGAACACTATCGGTTCGCCGCGGTCAACGGAACTGTCGAACTTGTCGCCGTTAATGAGGAAACCTTCGTAATGGACTTTTACTTTGTCTGTCGCCAAAGGTTTTGCTCCTTCCGCCGGAGTAACGACGATGTATTGCAAGCCGCTTTCGGTTACTTGTACGCCCTCTTTCGTCTTATTTTCTTCCAGATACGCCGCGTTCTCCGTTTTGCTTTTTCCCGCTTCCAATTGCTGGTATTTCGTAATATAGCTTCCGAAATATTCATTGGCAAATTCTTGCGTCATCAATGCAGAATCGCCTTTTAAAACGGTTGCAAAACCTTTAATCAACAAATCGGCATTGGACTTACCCCCCGGAATGTTTTTCAAGTTTTCGCCGAAATTAGCGCCCAGATTCATACCCAGCGCGTAACTCATGGAATCCACATCATTGGTAAACAATGGAGCCGGAACTTCCTCTACAAGAGGAGTTTTCTTTGATTTTTTCTTCGATTTGGCTTCTACCGGCGCTAAAACAATAGCAATTGCCGCTACTAATAAAAATACTTTTTTCATCTGTTTTAAAATTAGAATCAAGAACCAAGAACCAAGAACCAAGAATCAAGACACAAGATTTTTTTAATCATCTCTTTATGTGTCTAAAAATCAGTAGTCATGGAAGTTTCATCTGTTTATAATTTATAAATCGTTAAATCGTTAAATTGTAAATCGTTAAATCGTAAATTCTCCTGTCGTCCCACATCCCCAAAAGCTCCCTTGGCTTTTAGCTTGCAAAGATAGCTGATTTACTGGATTATAACATGTTAATAATTCAAAATTCAACGCGAAGATACGGCTACCGGAGTTTTCGACTCGATACGTTTGCCTGTGGCTGGATTAAACGCTTGAAAAAAAATCACATAAATACCCGGGTTCACATTTGTTCCCCTGTCGGTACTTCCATCCCACAGGAAAAATCCTTCGGGTTGCAAAAGCGCGTTCGAGGCAAGTTGGTAAACCCGTTCGCCTGCCGCGTTAAAAATAATGATGTTGGCGGCATATCCGGTTTCCCCTGTATTATAATGGATGGCGCACACATCGTCAGTTCCGTCGTTGTCGGGCGAAAAAACCTCCGGCTCCGTCCAAACTATTTTTCTGCTTTCCGAAGAAGATGTTACATCCACATACTGCGAATTTTTATAGCCGGGCGTACCGTAATTTGTTTCCGAAGAAGCAGAATGCCACGAATCGGGGCTTTGGGTCGGTACGCCGGGGTTAATACGTTCTAACGCAACGCCTTTTACCGAAGCAATCAAGGGATGATGCCATTTGGAAGAGTAGGTCAGTTCGTCGAAAAGCGCGTCGTCTTTAATTAGTTGAATGGTCGCGCCGTCGTTGGTAAAAAATGTTCCGAAGTTTATCGCCTCAATCCGGCTACCGGCGGGAACGGAAAAATACGCGCCAAGCGCGGCGGGATTCGCCGCGAAAGCAATATATGAACGAGGAAAAACAACCGTTCCGGCAGGGATAGTTTGCTCCACCGGATTGGCGACACTGGTTTTCACAAAGGAAACATCCGTCAAATCGAGGATTTTATCCGACCGGTTGTAGATTTCTATATAGTCGTCCGAGTCCGCATTGGAATCGAACATAATTTCGTTGATAATCAAATCGCCGGTTTCGAGAGTTTCGGGAATGCCGAATTTAAACTCGTTTTCGAGCATTTCATTTCCTTCGAGGTCGGTAATATTGTTGGTTTGTAGGGTATAAACCACTCCTTTTTCAAAATTTTGCAAAAAAGTAAGCGTGGTTGT